>JABDMI010000033.1 GCA_013001575.1 Gammaproteobacteria bacterium | reverse complement strand
CCGAGCAATTCTTTGGTGGACTTTGAGAGTGAACTGTCTGCGGTATACACCAGTGAATCAACCGAAAATACCCGCTTAATCACACGGTTATCTTCACTTAAAATACGCTCATTCATTTTGGCGCGATAGTCTTTGAATTCTTTTAATGTGTTAGACAAGACGTTTTCCTCTATCGTATTGTGAGATTTTGCGGTATCTTTTCATGGATAAGCTTAAATTACCAGTAATTAATAGCATAAATACAGAGGTGTAATGTGGAAGAACTCAATGCAGCGATGGAAGCGGGTACATCTGATGCCGTGAAGATCTGGATGAACTGGATGGGTATCGTATTTATCGCGAGTTTGATATTTGTGTGGAAACATAAAACAGCTCGATATGCGTTCTTGGCACTTGTTCTGACAATGCCGTTGGGCTTTGGTGTATGGAAATTCACCGGAAATATTCACCTTATGGGAATTACACATTTACTAGTTTGGACACCATTGGTTTTTATTATTTATCTTAGAGAATTTTGTGCAACCGGAACGTGGCCGGATACACCTTTTGTGCAACGATTTAAAAGCCCGTATTTCATCTGGATCTGTTTATTATTTGTCACAATTTGTATTTCGCTGATATTTGATATTCGGGACCTTGTTTTGGTCATAATGGGTCAAAAATAAAAAAATTTGGCAATATGGATTATGCAAACTAAGCAACCGTCATGCGCTTAAGACACATAGAAGTATTTCATGCTGTGTATTTAACGGGATCAGTTAGTGGTGGCGCCAGAGCGCTCAATGTGTCACAGCCCACAGTGAGTAAGGTGCTCAAACATGCCGAAGACCAACTCGGGTTTAAATTATTTCATCGCAGCAAATGAATGATTTGATTATGCTGCATGCATCGGTATTTAGTATGTGATTTAACTGACACAAAAAATCACTTTACCATCCGGCGTCCAATCATTTAAAATGCGGCCTGCTGTGTGGTCAAAATCTACTTTAACCACTGGAATCCAACGGCGCTGGGCCACATTCGTTAGGCCAGCCTAAAGTTTCCTCATTATTTATTTTTTTACTTAATAGTGAGGTGACCTATGTCGCAAAACAAAACCAAGATATTGATGTGCCCGCCCGATTTTTTTGAAGTGGACTATGCGATTAATCCCTGGATGATCGGTAATGAGAATAACCTGGATGTTGAGCTAGCCAAGCAGCAATGGAATAATCTCAAGCAAACCATTGAACAGTTTGCCGATGTTGAAGTCATGCCACCTGCAGACGGATTGCCGGATATTGTGTTTACCGCCAATGCCGGCGTGGTGGTTGATAACAAAGCCATGGTCAGTCGTTTCAAGCATCCGGAACGTCAGGGCGAGGAGCCATTGTACGAGGCCGCATTTCGAAAGCTCGGATTTGATATCGTTGACCTGCCCGAGGAGATTAAATTTGAAGGCGCGGGCGATTCATTAATGCATCGAGGTGGTGACTGGGTATGGTCAGGTTACGGCTTTCGGACCGATCTGGAATCACACCAATATTTAAAAGAGTTCTACCAACGTGAAATAGTTTCGGTAAAACTGGTCGATGCACGTTTTTATCACATCGATACCTGCATGTGCCCTTTATACGATGGTTATTTGATGTACCACCCTCCGGCCTTTGATTTTGATTCCAGACTGGCGATCGAAAGCCGGGTACCGTCACACAAACGTATCGTGGTTGATACCGCCGATGCGGGTAACTTTGCTTGTAATGCTGTGAATATTGGGCGCAACATTATTGTAAACAAGGCATCGGATTACCTAAAAGCACGTGTTATGCGTGATGGCTTTAAACTACATGAAGTGGATTTATCAGAATTCTTGAAGGCCGGCGGGTCGGCAAAATGCCTGACTTTGAAGCTAAACGAAGGTATGGCTTGATTGATACCAGGTAACATAGTGCTGCGATACGTATAGCTATGCATTAAAATACACGAACCCGAATAACGAAAGGTATTCGGGTTTTGTTATTTTTGCCCTATTAAATCCAGTACCAGATTTTGACTCTCCAAAAACGTAAGCCATGAACTCTGATAAACAAACAAAAATCCTAATGTGTCCACCTGATCATTTTCAGGTAATTTATACGATCAATCCATGGATGTCTGGTAATGAATATCAGCTCAATCTGGATAAAGTGAAAAAGCAATGGAACAAGCTCAAGAGCTGCATCGGGCAATTTGCCGAACTTGAAACCATGCAGCCCGTGAAAGGTGTGCCTGACCTGATCTTTACCGCGAATGCCGGTGTGGTGTATAAAAACCGGGCAATTGTCAGCACTTTTATGAATACCGAACGCAAGGCCGAAGAGCCCTATTACGATGCGGCATTTTGCGATCTTGGTTTTGAAATACATCACTTGCCCGAAGGTGTCATATTCGAAGGCGCGGGAGATTGTTTGCTGGATCGCGGCGGCGACTGGGTCTGGGCAGCCTTCGGGGTGCGCTCGGAACTGGAAGCGCATAAAGCACTGGAAAAGTTTTTTGAGCGTGAAGTTGTTTCATTGAAATTGATCGATGAACGCTTTTATCATCTCGACACATGCATGTGCCCGTTGAGTGATGGCTATTTAATGTATTACCCGCCAGCCTTTGATTATGTTTCGCTACTGGCAATTGAAAGCAGAGTGCCGCCCGAGAAAAGAATTGTGGTGGATACCACTGATGCGGGACACTTCTCCTGTAATGCGGTAAATATCGGGAAGCATATAATCATGAATAAAACCTCCAGTCATTTACGCAATAAGCTTACCGGGCATGGCTTCACGGTTCACGAAGTTAATTTATCCGAATTCCTGCGCGCCGGGGGTTCTGCAAAATGCCTTACGCTTAAATTAAACGAGCCTGAAAATGGCTGAATGTGAACAAGAATTTAGCCAGTAATTTTTACTGGCTTTTTTATGAGAGAATCATTAACAAAATAGAAGCATCCAGGACATTAGTATGACCCCGCAAATACATTACCGAATTTCCGTCCCCGAACCCAATTCCCATTATTTTCATGTACAGATTCGTATTGAGCGTCCGGATCCGAATGGACAAGTGTTGCGCTTACCGACCTGGATCCCGGGAAGCTACCTGATACGGGAATTCGCCCGACACTTGCAAACCGTTACTGCGAGCAGTGCCGGTCAATCAGTCAAGATCGTTAAAACCGACAAAGCCACCTGGCAATGCGAGCCGGTAGCGGGTGGATTGATCGTTGTGTACAAGGTTTATGCTTTTGACCGCTCGGTGCGTAGTGCATATTTGGATAACACCCGGGCATTCTTCAACGGCAGCAGTGTGTTCTTGCAAGTCGTGGGTCAAGAGAACGAGCCGGGTTCATTGCAGATCGAAAAAATTACCCACCGCTGTGCCGAGCAGTGGAGCGTGGCAACTACCTATCCTGCTGTCAAAGTCGATGCGCAAGGTTTTGGTGATTTTGCAGTGGACAATTATAAGCAGCTGATCGATCATCCGGTCGAGATCAGTGATCTTACTCAAACTGGGTTTAAGGTCGACAATATTCCACATCAAATGGTTTTCACCGGTTCACATAAAGGGGATATGGATCGCCTCGCGCAGGATGTGAAAAAGATTTGTGCCACGCATGTAAAAATGTTTGGTGAATTACCCGTTAGCAGGTATTTGTTCATGACCCTGGTCGGCCAAAATATCTATGGGGGTCTGGAGCACAAGGATTCGACGGCTTTAATGTGCTCTCGACATGAATTGCCACAGGCAGATTCGCACTCTGGTTCCGGCAATCAAGAATTTACAGTCAGCAATGAATATCGCCGGTTTCTCGGATTGTGTAGCCACGAATATTTTCATTTGTGGAATGTAAAACGCATCATGCCAGAGGCTTATCTAAACACCGATCTGGCGAGTGAGGCCTATACCCGCCAATTGTGGATCTTTGAAGGCATTACTTCCTATTATGATGACCTTGCATTAGTACGTTCCGGGGTCATCACGTCTGAGAGTTATCTGGAGTTGCTTGGTAATACACTCAACCGGGTACGCAATCAGGCAGGACGCTTAAAACAAAGTTTGGCCGAATCAAGTTTTGACACCTGGATCAAATTTTATCGCCCGAATGAAAACACACCCAACACCGTAGTGAGTTATTACGCGCAAGGATCTCTGGCCGCACTTGCTCTGGATGTCACTTTGCAAACCCAGACCGAAGGCAAGCGGAGTCTTGATGACGTTATGCGCTATCTTTGGGAGCATTACGGTAAAAAAGCCGTTGGCTTACCCGAAGGGAAATTTGAGCAAATCTGTGCTGAACTCAGTGGTCTGGATCTAACAAGTTTTTTTGATGACTGGATCAGAGGCAAGGGCGATCAGGCAATAATTTCCTTGTTATCAGGGATTGGAATCAAAAGTGAATCCCGCCATGATGATTCACACAATAAACTCACCGCATACTTTGGTTGTGACGTCGAAATGCGTGGACCACAAATTTTTATAAAAACGGTGTACAGCGCCAGTGCGGCAGAGCAAGCCGGGCTGGCAGCAGGTGATGAACTGGTGGCGTTTGATGGTCAACGCATCAACCGGGTGTCTTTACAAACTTTGTTTAAGCAATATCAGGTAGGCGACAAAGCCGAAGTTCTGGCATTTCGTCAAGGTCAACTGCTCAAACTGAATATCGGTTTACAACAAGCGCTTAAACAAAAGTGGACACTTGCAATCGATGAGACCGCTGAATTGCGCGCCCAGCAATTACGCAATAAATGGCTATGGAAAGCAGCCGGCTAGGCGTTGTGTAGATTGAATATTAGAAAACCCTAATTAACTCCTAAAGAATTAGTTGACAGCGCCAAGAATTGGGCGTATTTTAAACCTAATATTTTAGGACTAAAGAACTAGGATTTTTAGACTGAGTCTTAAAATCTTCCGATTTCGATAATTGTTGATAAAAGGGTGACGAAAATGGCACGCAAAGCATCTAAAACATTAACCGATGGCGAGCTTCGTATCATGGAAGTCATGTGGGAGCTTGAGTCTGCATCGGTTAGACAGGTTGCTACTCGTTTACGTGAGAAGGATGAGGTCGCCTACAACACAGTGCAAACCATGATGGGAATATTGGAAAGCAAGGGCTATCTTGACCACCACAAGGAAGGTCGGGCATTTGTGTATACCCCGATCATTAATCGTCGTACGGCGCGATCCTCCGCATTAAAACAATTAATGAACAGTTTTTTCGATGGCTCGCCACAGGCCTTGGTGCAAAATCTGATCCAGGACGAGAACATTGACGCCATTGAGGTTGAGAGTTTGCTAATGAAGCTCACTAATAAAGCCGATTGATTTGTTAGATCAATAGGGCAAAGTGTAAATTATTTTATATAAAGGAAAATTGATGCATTTAAAGTTAGTCTTAAACGTAGTTACCTTTATTGTTCTACTTTTAACCAGTATTTCAAGTTTGTCAGCACAAGATTCTATTTATAAGATCAAAAATTATGAATTGCCGAGCATCTCTCAAGCTGCACGAATTGACGGAGTGATGGATGAACCGCAATGGCAAGAAGCATTAAAGCTCGATCTGATCTATGAAACATCACCCGATGAAAACACTCCGGCCAAACAAAAGACCACAGCATATCTGTACGAAAATGGTGAAAGCCTGTATGTGGCTTTTCGGGCGGAAGATTCGGATATGTCGCAATTAAGGGCGTTTATCAAGGATCGCGATTCCGCTTATCAGGACGATTTCGTGGGCATTCAAATGGACACTTTTAATGATGAGCAGCGGGCCTATGAATTTTTCGTGAATCCATACGGTTCCCAAATGGATCTTTTATATGATGAAAGTTCGGATGATGACGACGATTCATGGGATGCGATCTGGGATGCTCAAGGCTCGATCGATGAAGGTGGATACACAATTGAAATGGAAATTCCGTTCAGTAATCTGCGTTTTGAAAGCAGTTCGGATGTAAAAACCTGGGGGATTGAGGTTTTACGTGTTCACCCTCGAGATCAACGCCGTATTTACCGTAACAGTCCACGCAACCGAAATCGTAACTGCATATTGTGTCAGTTTCATAAGCTCAAAGGTTTTCAAAATGCGAAGCAAGGTAATCAGCTTGAACTGAATCCGGTATTGACCATTGGTAAAAGTGAGTCGCGAAATGATGCTGGAGAGTTAGTCACAAATAGCACAGATTACGAGCCCGGATTGAATGTGCGTTGGGGAATTACCCCCGAGTTAACTCTTGATGGGACTTTGAATCCGGATTTTTCCCAAGTGGAGTCGGATTCGGCGCAGTTGTCGGTGAATGAAACATTTGCTTTGTTCTTCCCTGAAAAAAGGCCCTTCTTTCAGGAGGGTTCGAACTATTACAATACACACATGAATGTAATTTATACCCGCAATGTCACAGATCCTGAATACGGCTTGAAGTTAACCGGCCGTCAGAACAGTCACACCTTTGGAGCATTTGCGGTTAAAGACGAGATCACCAATATTATTCTGCCGGGAACTTTTGGATCCAGTTTTACTTCCTTGGGAGCAGAGTCGGATGTTTATGCAGGACGTTATCGATATGATTTCAATCCGGATCTGAATATTGGATTAATCGGAACATACCGTGATTCCGGAGATTACAATAACACTGTTACCGGAGTGGACGGGTTTTATCGTTGGAAGGAAAAACACACTTTTCGGGCCATCTATTTAAATTCAAATACCGATAATACGCTTGCTATGCAAGATGAATTCGGACTTGCAGCCAAACAATCGGGTCATGCTTATCGTTTAAATTACCGTTACAACTCCCGTGACTGGTTTGCATTTTCCAACTATCGCGATTATGACAAGGATTTCCGTGCCGATCTAGGCTTTATAACCCGGGTTAACAATGATCAGTTCGCTATAGGTGGCGGACGGGTATTGTACAGCGAAGATAAATGGTGGAACCGGATCGAGATTGGTGGCGATTGGGACATAAGCCATGATAATGAAGGCAGGCTGTTAGAAAAAGAGCTGGAGGGTCGCATTGAAATAAATGGTCCATTGCAGAGTTACATCAGTACCGGCATGGTGGCGCGTGATCGCTTGTTTGAAGACACTTTGTTTTATGAAAAATTTAACTGGGCATATTTCGAGATCAAGCCGATTGGTGGCCTGGTAATCGGATTTGAAACCAATATTGGCGATCGAATTGATTTTTCAGAGTCAAAACTGGCCGACAGTTTCAGATTGCAACCATTCATTAATTTTGACTTGAACAAGCATCTCAACCTGAACATAAAGCATACTTATAATCGGCTGGACTCTGATGGCGGTAGAAAGCTAACAGCAAATCTGACCGATGCAAGAATAAAATATCAGTTCAGTACCCGCAGTTTTCTTAGACTTACACTACAGTATGAAAATATAGAATCCATTGATCAAGATAGACTAAATTTTGGTGAAGAAACTGGAAATAAAGGCCTGAATTCTCAATTGTTATATTCGTATAAAGTTAATCCACGCACTGTTTTCTTCCTCGGTTATTCGGATTTATCCGATGATGCCAATACTGAACGATCATTGCAGACTCAGGAGCGGGGCTTGTTTATGAAACTGGGTTATGTATTTGATTATTGAATGACATGAGTAAACTAAATATATAGTGAACTGCCCCAAAAAGAGGCACACGATTTTATTTATGGTGCATTTGTAATTCGACTCAATAAAAAAACCATAAAATCTTGAAAATCCTACGCTATGTAAAGTAATTTGACGTTATGATAGGTTTTTTGTATGTTCAAATACAATGACAAAAAACAAAAACGTGTCCGTAGATTTTTTTGATGAAATGCTTGGTCCCAATGGCGATCCGCGTCAGGGAATGGAGCGATTGGCAGAATGGATGCTACAGGCGCCAAGGGATTTACTTACTGCACGTCAGGCAGAAGCAAAAGTATTGTTTCGTCGTATAGGCATTACATTTGCAGTGTATGGAGAGGGAGGCGATCCAGAGAGATTAATACCTTTCGATATTGTTCCGCGCGTTCTGCGTACAAAAGAATGGGAATTTTTATCCAAGGGAATAAAGCAAAGGGTCAAGGCCCTGAATATGTTTATACACGATGTATATCATAATGGTGAAATTCTCGCTGCAGGCAAAATTCCAGAGCGCCTGGTCTTGCACAACAAGGCTTATTTACCCATCATGCGTGGTGTGAGTGTTGCGGGTGATGTGTACTCGCATATTGCCGGGATCGATCTGGTTCGCACCGGCCCTAATGATTTTTATGTCCTGGAAGATAATACGCGTACACCATCGGGCGTTTCTTACATGTTGCAAAACCGCGAAGTTATGATGCGTTTGTTCCCTGATCTTTTCAGTTCACATCGTGTCGCGCCGATTGAGCGCTATACAGACGACTTGCGAGAAAGTTTGAAATCTGTAGCTCCCAAAAATTGTGAGGGTGATCCCACTGTTGTAGTTATGTCACCTGGTTTGTATAACTCGGCATATTACGAGCATTCTTTTTTGGCCGATAAAATGGGCGTCGAACTGGTTGAAGGACAAGACCTTTTTGTCCTGGATAATACGGTGTACATGCGAACCACATACGGTCCAAAACGCGTTGATGTGATTTATCGACGCATTGATGACGCTTTTCTGGATCCATTATCATTTCGGGCTGATAGCACTCTTGGCTTGCCCGGTTTAATGAATGTTTATCGTACTGGTGGTGTCACAATTGCCAATGCAGTTGGCAGTGGAATTGCAGATGACAAGGCCATTTATATGTATGTGCCGGAAATGATCCGGTTTTACCTGGGCGAGGAACCGATATTGAAAAACGTGCCGACCTACTGGTGCGATAATAAAGATGATTGCAAATATGTGTTAGAACATCTAGATGAGCTTGTGGTTAAAGAGGTTGCCGGCTCAGGTGGCTATGGCATGTTGGTCGGCCCTAAAGCAACACCGCAAGAGCGCAAGGATTATGCTTTAAGAATAAAATCGGATCCTTCAGAATTTATTGCGCAACCAACCCTGGCATTATCAACAACACCGACTTATGTAAATGATGGCTATGCACCAAGGCATGTCGATTTACGACCTTATGTCCTGGTTGGAGCAGACAAGATCCGACTGGTGCCTGGCGGCTTGACCAGAGTCGCATTACAACAAGGGTCTTTGGTTGTGAATTCTTCACAAGGCGGTGGCACCAAGGATACCTGGGTGATTGGAGACAAGCATGCTTAGCCGCTCAGCAGCTTGTTTGTACTGGATGGGCCGTTACATGGAACGGGCGGAAAATTTGTCACGAATTATAGAAGTTGGTTTCCGTTTAAGTCAGATACCGGAATGGGAAGGCAGCGGACCCGCCAAGATCGAATGGAAATCCTCCGCCGTTGCTGCGGCATGCGCCGAGGGATTATTGGCAAAGCATGGTGAGGCAAATCTGGAATCCGTTATTGCCTATATTGCCCTAGATGAAAACAATCCTTCATCCATATATTCTTGTTTTAAAGCTGCCCGAACTAACGGACGTACCGTTCGAACTGCACTGACCAGTGACATGTGGGAGTGTCTGAATGACACCTGGCTGGAATTTAATTCGAGATGGCTTGAAACATTGAATCAGGACAATTTGTGGGAGTTTCTTGATTGGGTAAAAATACGAACCAATTTATTTCGTGGTGCAATACTTGGTACCATGTTGCGCGATAATTCATTTGCATTTACCAACATCGGGACATTTATAGAACGAGCAGACAATACTGCCCGCATACTGGACGTTAAATACCATATTCTTTTGCCGCCAGGTGAACAATTGGGCGGTGCCCTGGATTACACACAATGGGTTACCTTGTTACGCTCGGTTACCGCTCTCGGTTCTTATCATTGGGTGTATCGGGATTCAATCAAACCGTGGAATGTTGCCGAATTATTGATATTGAAAGAGCAGTTGCCGCGCTCACTGGTTTATTGTGTGTCCCGTATCGAACGTGATCTATTGTCATTGAATGAACATGATGGCCAACGACATGACTGTCATCGTTTAGCCGGTAAAATGTATTCGCAACTCAATTTTGCAAAGATTGACGATGTTTTCCAAAACGGATTACATGAGTTTCTAAATGAATTTCTGACACAAAATGAATTGCTTGATAATGCTATTTCCAATAACTATCATTTTTACTCCTGATTGATCGAGTAGACAGTGCTGATCAAAATAGACCATTCAACCAGTTATCAATACGATACAGAAGCAAATTATTCTATCCAGAGCTTGCGCTTAACGCCTCAGCCTGTTGATGGGCAACGCATACTTTCATGGAATATACACGTGGAAGGAAATAACATATTGGATGGATTCACTGACAGTTTCGGAAATCTTACACATACTCTGGTTATCAGCAAGCCACACAAGTCAATTTGTATCCGGGTTCAAGGAGAAATTGAAACGAGCGATACAAACGGTGTAGTCAGTGGAGGACTGGAACTTTTTCCGGAAATTTTTTATTTACGCGAGACCAGTCAAACAATTGCTAATCAGGCAATAATAGAACAAGCGGAAAAAGCCGAACAAGGCACTGAAAATATTCTGGATTGTTTGCATTATTTAATGGGATCAATACGCAGTACGATCGATTATCAAACTGGTCAAACGCATGCTAATACAACAGCAGCAGAAGCCATCCAGAATGCTTCAGGTGTTTGTCAGGATCATGCCCATGTATTTCTTTCGGCTGCACGCTATCTGGACATCCCGGCCAGGTATATTTCCGGATATTTATTACACAGCGATACCGGAGAGGAAAGTGAAGCATCACATGCCTGGGCAGAAGCTTTTGTGCCAGACTTGGGATGGGTAGGATTTGATGTGTCCAATAATGTCTGTGTCAATGAAATGTATGTAAGAGTTGCCATAGGTCTGGATTATCACGATGCGGCACCGGTCAGGGGAGTGCGACGGGGAGGAGAGGGCGAGAAATTAACCGTATCAGTCCACGTCAATCAGGTTGGCGAAGCGGCGCAATAACTTCAATGGAATTATATTGAATTCAACTAATACCAATCGTCAGTGAAAGGGGGCAGTTAGCCCTCTTTTTTGATGGGATTCTGCTAAAGTT
>JABDMI010000032.1 GCA_013001575.1 Gammaproteobacteria bacterium | reverse complement strand
GTTACAAACTGGGATGATATGGCGGCTCGCTTTATTTCCGATGAACAAACAGACGAAGAGGTCGCCGCGAGTATTACCGGGTCGATCGCCGGACTGAGTGTTAAAAATTCCAGCCTGCATTGGCAAGACGCCAAAGACTCGCAAAACCTGGATGTGACGGTGAAACGCTTCGAGACCGGCGAACTCAAGCCCGGCACGCCCACCCGTGTGGATGGCGATATCGCATTCAGTCTCGAAAATCCGCAAGTGCAGGGTCAGGTGCAAGTCAAAGGCATTACGCGTTTAAGTCAATTCGATCCTTTTATTCTCAGTGAGCCCGAGTTAACTCTCGCCTTGCAGGGTGAAGCGGTGCAAGCCGAGAATATTCAGGCCACGGTCGACACCAGCGAGATCCGTTACGCAGAAGGGATCATCTCATTACAACAACCGGATATTGATTACCAGATCCAAAACATGCCGAGTTTGGGCAAACAGGCAAAAGGGAAACTGGTCGCGACGAGTTTACGTGTGGCCGATGGTGATATTCGTATTCCGGGCGCCAACATCAATATTGACCTGAGCGGAAGCGCTTTACCGGGCGAGACCCTGCAAGCGACACTCAAGAGTGAGCAATTGAACTTGCTCGATCGTGTGCTGACAATGCAAGGCTATAACATCAACACCACCGCGACGGGAGAGCCTTGGCCAAACAAGAACTTCGCAGGGGTGTTTTCGGGTAAAAATGCCACCCTTGACCTAAATACGGAAACCTTGAGCGCGCCGGATCTGAACGCCGGTGTATATGACCTGGATATTTCTGGTAGTGTGCAAGGCCGTCAATTGCTGCAAGACGATCCTGTTTTGCAGGGCAAATTATCGCTGCAAGAATTTTCGCCCAAAACCCTGGCGCCAAAACTCGGGATTGAGTTACCCAAGATGTCTGCGGATGCCTGGAGTAGCATGACGCTGGATGGTAATTATCGGGTGAGCAAAAACAGTTTGGCCATGCAGGGCATGCGGGCGGTGATCGATGGCACCGCGTGGCAAGGCAAGGCCGCCATCGATGATCTCGCACAGAAAAAACTCAGTTTTGATCTCACCGCCGCGAGCCTGGACGCCAATCGCTTGTTGCCCCCCAAACAGGCCGACGCCTTAAAAGACAAAGACGGCAACAGCAGTAGCCAGGCAACGGTGGCCGCCATTTCTATACCACAAGACCCACTGCGTGACTGGGATGTGAGCGGCACGGCAAAAATTGGTCGGATGCTGATCGGCAACATTGAAACCACCAATCTGGAAGCGGGCATCAAGCTGCTCGATGGCAAGTTACGCATTTTTCCGTCAAAAGCCAATTTTTTTGGTGGCCAGTATTCGGGTGACATACGTCTGGACGTCTCCGGGCCAAGTCCAAAACTGCAAGCCAACGAAACCATCACCAATATCGATCTCAAAGCGCTGGGTGATGCCATGTGGGCTAATGCGGTGATGACCGGAACCACCTCCGGGCGTATCGAGTTGTCTACTTTTGGCGATACGGTCGGCGCCATGCAACAGAATGCGCTTGGTGACGCCAACTTCACCATCAAAAACGGGGTGTTTGAAGGCTTTGACATTAATTACGCGGTGGCCAATGCCTTGTCGTTGCTAAAAAACCGAGCCGTCACCGATGTTGCCGACACCAAAAAGACACCCTTTGAAACCTTGCAAGCCAGCACCAAATTAAGCAATGGTGTATTGCAAAATGACGACTTTCTGGCCGTGATGCCGCGTATGCGAATTCGAGGAAAAGGTAATCTCAACACCCTGGATCAAAGCATTAATTATCAAGTGAGTGCGGATGTATTGGAGCGCAAAGCCTCAAACCTTAACAACGAAGTGCAACTCAGTCTGGATGAACTGGTGGGGGCCACCATCCCGGTTAAGATTACCGGTACCTTGCAAGCGCCCAAAGTGCGTCCGGATGTCAGCGCTTTTTTACGAGCCAAAGCCGAACAGGAATTGCGTGATAAAGCGCGTGAAAAACTCGACGATAAATTAAAAGACAAGGTCGGCGGTGCCTTGGGTAGTTTACTGGGAGACGTTTTGGGTGGTAAAAATCCATTGCCAGAAAAAACTCCGTCACAGACTCCGGATAAAACGGCAAGCGATCCGGCAAACCCCGACACCACCAAACCGGCAAGCGACGACCCAGCAAGCGAACCTGACCCGGCCGTGGCCGAGGAACCCGAGATCGATCCGCTAGAACAGAAAAAAGACGAGTTGGAACAAAAAGCCAAAGACAAATTGAAAGACCTGTTCGGTGGATAGATTGAAATTACACAACAGCGCTTGTCACAGCCTGATGGTGCTGTGTGCCTGCCTGCTGGTGGTACCAGCCGCTGCGGTTGAGATGACCAAAATGGAAGTTGAACGCAAGGGCAAACGCTATTATCTGGATAGCACCTTACAAGTCGATGCGCCTGTCGACAGCATGTATCGAATTCTGGCCGATTACAACAGTTTGCACCAGTTTTCCCGCGGCATTGTGCACAGTCAGGACATCACTCCGGATGCCCAGGGGAAGGCCCGTGTGTATACCCATATTTACGGGTGTATCGCTTTTTTTTGTCGCAGTATGGAAAAAGTCGAACGCATTGAATTGAGTGAGCCGAAAAAAATTGTAACCACTCTGGATCCCGAATTGAGCAACAACGTGAAATGGAATGTGACTACCTGGGAATTGGAAGCGGTCAAAAAACCGGTAGTAGCGAAAGGGCAATCACATTCAGTCGGTAATGAACAAACCCGAATTTATTACCGCATGGAATTTGAACCGGACTTTTGGGTGCCGCCCTTACTCGGGAATTATTTGATTAAAAAATCCCTGCGTAAAGACGGGGTTGAGATCATGCAACGCATGGAGGCCCATGCCCAGGGTTTATATCCCATTGATCGCGAAAAAAACAGCAAACGGAATTTCCCCCAGTTTGAAGTTTTGTTGCCCGATCAGGTTGAGCTTACAAAAGACGAGCACAGTGAAGACAATGATTCCGGTGACAACACGGCAGTAATAAAACCAACAGCGCCGGAAAAGCCAACTCCAGCGCCCAAAGACACCGACTAGCCCATGGCGAATTTTTCCCAACAGATCCTGAAGTGGTTTGATGCACACGGTCGGCATAATTTGCCCTGGAAAGACCCGGTTATTCCTAAACCCATGCGTGCGTATCATATCTGGTTGTCTGAAGTGATGTTACAACAGACCCAGGTTACTACCGTTATCCCGTATTACCAACGCTTTGTGGCCGCTTTCCCAAGCTTGCAAAAACTGGCGCAAGCCAGTCAGGATGAGGTTTTGAGTTTGTGGTCGGGTCTGGGTTACTACGCGCGTGGACGCAATTTGCATAAAGCTGCCCAACAGATGTGGAGCGAACATAAGACCGTGCCAAACGACTTTGAAACTTTATTGGCCTTACCAGGAATCGGGCGTTCGACCGCCGGCGCGATCATGGCGCAGGCCTATAACGCGCCGTATGCGATATTAGACGGCAATGTGAAACGCGTGCTGGCGCGTTATTACGCGGTGCAAGGCTGGTACGGGGTGAGTGCGGTGGGCAAACAGTTATGGCAATACTCGGAAACCCTGGCCCCTAAAAAGCGTGTGGCCGATTACACCCAGGCGATCATGGATCTTGGTGCCACCTTGTGCACGCGCTCCAAACCAAAGTGTACGGCGTGTCCAATCGCAAAGCAGTGTGTTGCGTTTCAAACGGATCGGGTTGCGGAATTCCCTCACAAAAAACCGAAAAAACAAAAACCGGTGAAACAGGTTTATGTTTTGTGTCTGGTCGATGACGGTTCGGTCTTGTTACAGCAACGTCCACCCACCGGTATCTGGGGCGGCTTGTGGTCGTTTCCGGAATTTGAGGATGTCACGAGTTTACACGCCCACATCCAGGATCAGGTATCGCAAGAGGATATTCAGGAATTGGAATCGTTTCGTCACACCTTTAGTCATTATCATCTGGATATTCATCCGCATGTGGTGATGAGTTCCGATAAAATGGCACCCGCTAATGTGATGGATGCACAGTCGCGGTTTTTTAA
>JABDMI010000031.1 GCA_013001575.1 Gammaproteobacteria bacterium | reverse complement strand
TTAGTGGTTTATATGAATACTGGAAATCAATTAATAAAGATTGTGTTAACTTTTAGTGCGGTTTGCACATAACAAGGCGCTGAACCGGGACAGCCACTACGTGGCTGCCTGTTAGCTAGGCGTTATATGCCATTATTTACACTAATGTTTGAGTACGAAGGCGGTTCATACATGATGCAGTCTAAATCTGTATCAATTGAATCAGCAGCAGCTGATTGCATTAGTAATTGGTGCATTGAAGATACAAAGCATAAATTCAGTAATGATGAAAAGTCTCAATTATTGGCTCAAATTAGCACCGCAGATTTATTTGAGCTTGAGGGTTTAATTAATACCTGGGCTATTGGTAGAATTAAGTTACGTGGCAAGGATATATTGTTGAAAATGGTAAAAACTGATGCAAGCATATAACAAGTCACTTAAATTGGACGCCGCAAGCGGCGCCGTTTAGTTCAAACGTTAAGTGGTAAAAAAGGAATTAAGGAAAGTGGTAGAAGCACGTATCAAATTAATGAGCATTGATGATGGCGGACGCAATCACGCACTACCAAAAGATGTAAAATTTGGCTGTCCTTTAAAAATTAATAATTCATATTTTGATGCACGGTTTATATACGATACAAAGCATGAGATAAAACCAGGTGATACATTCACAACAGAATTGCTGTTTTTATCCCCTGATCTTGTTTTACCACAAATAAATGTTGGTACTGAATTCGAACTATGGGAAGGTAAAATTATTGGTTATGGTCAATTTACCAAAATATAAAAAAGCACTTAACAAGGCAAGGCATGCAGGACCTCCAAAGCTTCGCTTTTCCGGCCCATGCTTGCAACGTTATACGCCCACATAAAGAACAATGAACATAGACATTGAGGAGCTAAGGAAATCCAGTTCTAAGCTAGAAGGCAATCTGTCTGGTTTGTATTTTCTATTTGACCAAGATGAACTCGTCTATATCGGCAAAGGTTGGAATTGTCTTCTTCGTGTTGCAGAGCACACAAGAAAGGATTCAGATAAAGAATTTACTTCGTGGGAATATATTCAT
The DNA here is from genome assembly GCA_013001575.1 of Gammaproteobacteria bacterium. Taxonomy (NCBI): domain Bacteria; kingdom Pseudomonadati; phylum Pseudomonadota; class Gammaproteobacteria; species Gammaproteobacteria bacterium. Next base: position 12,246 of record JABDMI010000031.1, on the reverse strand, counting down.
ATAGAGAGTAAAAAGGAATACAGCGCGTTAGAAAAAAAGTTAATTAAAATGCATACCCCAAAATACAACAAAACTTACAAAATCGTATAACAAGTACTGGCATGATTATTTCGCGCGTAGCGCGCTCTATTAGGCTCGCGTAATCGCTCGCAAGTGCCGCAGGTGTTAAGCTGCTAAAACATCCCACATCACTCAAGCCCTGGCCAACAATTTCAGCATAAAGATCATATTTCTAAGAGTAGCCACGAAAGTCCGCCTGATATTTATCATAACCCATTGATTCTAAACAACTAATTATCAAGTTGTGCTGACTTGTTAAGCAGCGTATAATTCGCGCTCATTTTCACCTCCTTGCTGAACCTGTGAGACGTACAGGTCGGCTACTAATCCAAAAGGAAAAAACAATGCGTCATTATGAGATTGTGTTTCTGGTCAATCCTGGTCAGAGCGAGCAAATGCCTGCGTTAGTAGAACGCTATCAAGGCATCATTACCAGCGAAGGTGGCAAGGTTCACCGTTCCGAAGATTGGGGTCGTCGTCAATTGGCTTACCCTATCCAAAACTTTCACAAAGCCTGTTACTGGTTGTTCAATGTTGAGTGTGAGCAAAACACGCTTAACGAACTCACCGAAGCGTTCCGCTTTAACGATCATGTGATGCGTCACATGGTGGTACGTCGTGATGAAGCCATCACTGATGTGTCGGTTCTGGCTCAAGAGAAAGTTAAAGAAGACGAGCGTAAAGCCAAAGCGGCTGCCACGCTTGCCGAACAACCTGCCGAGTCTGCGCCTGCAGATTCTGAAGAATAAGGAGAACGCACATGGCCTACGCACCACGTCGTCGCAAGTTCTGCCGTTTTACCGCAGACAAAGTGAAAGAAATTGATTACAAAGATATTGGCATGCTCAAATCGAATGTTACTGAAACCGGCAAGATCGTACCGAGTCGTATTACCGGCACCAGTAATTTCTACCAGCGCCAGTTAGCCACCGCAGTAAAACGGGCACGTTATCTTGCCTTGTTGCCTTACTGTGATAACCACGAGGTATAAGCAGCATGGAAGTCATACTCCTAGAAAAAGTTGAGAATCTTGGCGCCATGGGTGACAAGGTCACGGTAAAAGCCGGTTTTGGCCGCAATTACCTGATCCCGCAACGCAAAGCCAAATTGGCGACCGCTGAAAATCTGGCTGAATTCGAAAAACTGCGTGCAGAACTCGAAGCCAAAGCCAAAGCCGAACTGGATACTGCAACCGCGCGTGCCGAACAGCTGTCTAAACTGACTCTTGAAATTGGTGCAAACGCCGGTGAAGAGGGCAAGTTATTCGGTTCTGTTGGAACCGCGGATATCGCCAAGGCTTGTACGGATGCCGGAGTTCCGGTTGATCGCAAAGAAGTACGTCTCAAAGACGGCGCGATCCGTGAGCTGGGTGAATTCACCGTTGGATTGCATTTACACGTTGATGTGGATGTTGAAGTACCGGTCAAGGTGGTACGCGAAGCCGTTTAATTGGTCTTTGTATCCTGAAAAAACGGCGCCTGGTGTGCCGTTTTTTTATGCCCAAAATTCGCAAAAACCCGTATAAGTTAGCCGGATACGACTTTTGCACAGTATGTTCACACACAACCCACAGACACATGTGATAATCTGCAAATTGAATACTTTCACCCCGTAAACCCGGTCAAATTCCTATGCACGACCCACGCGATATTCCCGATTATCCTGCTAATGTCAGTGATATGCCTTTTAGTGATAATTCCAGAGAGAATCTGAGCCATTTGCGTGTGCCCCCGCAATCCCTGGAGGCCGAACAATCGGTGCTGGGCGGTTTAATGCTGGAAAATGATGCTTGGAATGAAGTGGGCGAAAAACTCATGGCCGGCGATTTTTATCGCCAGGACCATGCCAAGATCTTTGCGGCGATTGCGCATCTGGCCGAGCTCAGCGAACCTTTTGATGTCATCACGGTGTCGGATTATCTGGAAAAGAACAATGAACTGTCTCAAGTGGGCGGATTGGCGTATCTGGGACAATTGGTCAAAGACACTCCGAGTGCCGCCAACATCAAAGCCTACGCCAAAGTGGTCACCGAGCGCTCTACCTTACGCGCCCTCATCAAAGTGGGCAGCAGTATCACCTCAAGCGCGTACGAGACCGAAGGGCGTGAGATCAAACATCTGGTCGATGACGCCGAGCGCATGGTATTTAACATCGCCGAACGCAATAGCCGCTCGGGCAAAAGTTATGTGGAAGTCAAAAATGTTCTAGGCCCGGTGTTCAATCGCCTCAAAGAACTGGAACAATCCGACAGTCAATACACCGGTCTGGTGACCGGTTTCACCGAATTCGATAACCTGACCTCGGGATTACAAAAAGGTGACTTGATCATTGTGGCGGGTCGACCGTCCATGGGGAAAACCACCCTGGCGGTCAATATGGCGGAACACGCGGCCATTGGACTGGGCGAATCGGTCGTGATCTTTTCCATGGAGATGTCGTCCGAGCAACTGGTCATGCGCATGATCTCCTCACTGGGCCGCATTAATCAAACCCGCTTGCGGGCCGGGCGTTTACAGCCCGAAGACTGGAACTCGGTGAGTTCGGCCATGAGTCTGTTGAAAAAGTCCAAGATCTTTATTGATGATACCCCGGCCATGTCGCCCAACGAGATCCGTGCGCGTGCCCGCCGCATCAAACGCGAACATGGCCTTGGACTGGTGATGGTGGATTATTTGCAATTGATGCAAGTGCAGGGCGGTTCGGAAAACCGTGCCACCGAAATATCGGAGATCTCGCGCAGTCTTAAAGCGCTTGCGCGTGAACTGGAAGTTCCGGTGATCGCCTTGTCGCAATTGAATCGTAGTGTCGAGCAACGCCAGGATAAAAAACCGGTTTTGTCTGATCTGCGCGAATCCGGTGCGATCGAGCAAGACGCCGATGTCATTACCTTTATTTATCGCGATGATTTTTATAACAAGGACCCGAGTAATCCACGCAAGGGCCAGGCGGATATCATTATTGGTAAACAACGTAATGGCCCAACCGATACCGTGGTTTTAAAATTCCTGGGCGAATACACCAAATTCGAGAATTTCATTCCCAACGATTATCCGGATATAGATTACTTGCCGGATTAAGTGTTCAATTGACTAGAATGAAAAGCCCTCCAGTTGAAGCGGCGTGTAGCGCCCGCATTAATACCGCAGCACTCAGGCACAACTACGCACGTTTACAAAAAATGGCGAAAGGTGCAAAAGTATTGGCCTTGCTCAAAGCCAATGCCTATGGACACGGACTGCTCAATGTGGCTCGTGCTTTACCCGACGCGGATGCCTTTGGTGTGGCGCGCCTGGAAGAGGCCGTGTGGTTACGTGAGGCGGGCATCGAGCAGCGCATCGTGATTCTGGGCGGGGTGCACACTCCCCATGAATGGCGTGTGGTTGACCGCATGCAACTGGATGTGGTTATTCATCAGTTGTCTCAATTACAAGCTTGTGAAGATTTTTGTTCGGGCCTGAATGATTCTCAACAATGCGGTTTTGCGGTATGGCTAAAGTTTGATTCCGGCATGCATCGCCTAGGACTCGACTTGTCAGTGCTTCAAAATGTTAAGGCACGCGTTAATCAGTTACAGAAATTCTTCTCCAAACCTGTGATTGTGATGAGCCATTTGGCCAACGCCGATGATAGTCAGGATCCGTTCAATCAGGCACAGGCACACGCATTTGACAGTATTCGCCAGGCATTCTTGCAAGATTCCGGTTCGCAAGACTATCAATTCAGTTTGCAAAATTCCGGTAGCTTGCTGGCCGGGGCAGACATCAGTGAAGACTGGGTGCGGCCCGGTATTGCCTTATTCGGTATCGCACCTTTCGAACAACAAACCGGGCGTGAATTCGATCTAAAACCGGTGATGAGCCTGGAATCCAGACTCATCGCGATTAAAACGGTAAAAGCGTCAGAAGCCGTGGGTTATCGGCAGAACTGGAGAGCTGAGAAAGACACTCGAATAGGTATCGCAAGTATTGGATATGGTGATGGTTATCCCTGGCAAGCGTCTAATGGCACACCGGTTATGGTGGACGGAGTTGAGTGTCAATTGGTTGGTCGTGTTTCCATGGATCTAATTACGATCGATCTAACGAATCAGCCGCAAGCCCGTTTGCAATCCAGGGTACAACTCTGGGGAGATGAGTTAGCGGTCGAAACTGTAGCCGAGTGTGCGCAAACCATTCCGTATACCCTGGTATGTGGAATTACTCAGCGTGTGGCAAATGAGGTGGTTTGATTACAAATTTGATTGCATCAACAATACCAAGCAGACATAAAAAAACCGGACACTTAGTCCGGTTTTTTTATGTTGATCAATATTTGTGGATCAATCGTCGATCAGGAAAAAGCCCATTTTTACCCCGGCTAATTCAATGACATCATTATCATTGAGCGGTTTGGCTTGCGGGCCGATTGGATCGCCATTAACCACCGGGTAGTTTCCGGCTTTGCCGCTTTCGACATGAATAATAAAATAACCTTCCGAGCGACGACTGATTGCAGCCACTTGAATATTGGGTTGACCGAGTGTGGTCAATGCCTTGGTCAGTATCAACTCTTTACCGGCAAATTTGCCGCTCAAAACCTGAAGTTTGCCTTTAGGTAACTTGGCCGGTTTCGATGCCTCAATAGGTGCAGCTTCCGCATCCATACTGGCCACGGCTTTATTTACCGAGTCAAGGCTTGGAGCATTCGGTTGTTGGGCAGAGCCGGGACGAATGATCATGGTGCGTTCAAACTCGTCGGGATCGGCCTGATCATCGTGAGCATCGTCAACGTAACGTAACTGATGCTGCCCGATGGTGATGACGTCACCGTGTTGCAAGGCGTGCTTTTTGACCAGCTTGCCATTCACGTAGGTTCCGTTGGTGCTGTTCAAGTCTTCCAGGAACGAATCGTTCAAGATGTTTATGATCAGCGAGTGGTGTCCACTCACGGCAGTATTGTCAACACGCACATCATTGTCAGGAAGACGACCGATGGTATAGCGTTCTTTTGTCATGTTGTATTCAGCGAGAACTTTTCCGTCCAGGCTAAGGATCAAACGAGCCATTATTAATTCCTATTTTCTTTGTTATCCAAACAGTTATCAGAACCAGCTAACGAGTTTCTTAAAAAAGCCTCTACTGGCTTCAAAAGATTTCACAACCTGGATAAGACTGACCGTGATGTTATCGCGGCCCCCGTGTTCATTGCTTAATTCGATCAATTGTTTAGCAGCAATATCAAGATTATCACTAAACGTCCTGATAGTTAAGTGAATATCCTCATCCTCGAGCATATCAGAAAGACCATCTGAACAAAGCAAATAGATATCGCCAACCCTGACAATATCCTCCATTATGTCAACTTCCACCGAATTATCGACGCCCACAGCCCGGGTCACATAGTTTTTGTTCAAGGAGCGAGCCGCTTCTTCCTTGGAGTAAAAGCCTCGTGATACCAATTCTTGTAACAAGGAATGGTCGGTGGTTAATTGTTCAAAATTACCGGCACGCAATCGATAGCAACGCGAGTCACCCACATGAGCGATCGATATCCGGTTGTCAAAGAACAGGCAGGCGACTACCGTGGTACCCATGCCATGATATTCGTCTTTACTATTGGCGGTCTGGTAAACGATCTTGTTTGCGCGCTTGACCGAATCTCGTAAAACGATACTTTCCCAGGTAAATCCGGTTTCAGAATCAATTTGCGCGGTTTTTTCCAGTTTACCCAGTCCTGCCTTAACCATTTCTACAACGGTACGGACGGTAATCTCTGAAGCAATTTCACCGGCGTTATAACCACCCATGCCATCGGCAAGCACAGAAACCCCGTACTCCAGATCATGATCCAGAGCATCTTCATTTAATTCACGCACACGACCGGGGTGCGTAAGTCCTATGTGATGTACTTTTCCGTTTATATTCATGGATTTAAGTTGTATTTTTCAGGCTATTTTTGCAGTCTTCCAGTGCTTTTGCAAGCTCGGATGCTGTTTGATATCGATCATCGGGGTCTTTTTGCAAAAGTTTGCTAATTATGCGAGCCAATTCATCCGGCAGGTCTGGTCGAATTGCGTCAAATGGAATCGGGTCTTCCATGGTGATCTTGTACAACAAAGTTGCCATGGTATCGGCTTGAAACGGCAGTTTGCCGGTGAAAAGTTGATAAATGGTTGCCCCGAGCGAGAACAGGTCAGTGCGATGGTCCACGCGCTTGCCAGTAATTTGTTCCGGAGACATATACGATGGCGTACCGAGCACTTGCCCGGTTTGGGTCAGGTGAGCGTCTTGCAAGCGCGCAATGCCAAAATCGGTCAGGTGCACAGTATTTTCTTTGGAATCGTAAATAATGTTGGATGGTTTTACATCACGATGTACAACTTTGTTTTCATGCGCGTAATCCAGTGCCTTGGCCATGCGAATGGAAATATCCATAATGGTTAAATTGTCCAGTTGGTCATTCTTTATCCTGGATTCAAGTGACTCGCCATTCAGGTATTCCATGGCAATGTAGATCAGGTCGGTTTCTTCCCCAATGTCATAAATGGTAATAATATCGGGATGATTGAGCAGACCGGCCGTTTTTGCTTCGGTCAGGAATCTGGCGCGCATCTTGGCAATGACTTTTTGGTCATCCCCGCTGAAGTTTTGAACTTTAATGGCCACCGTCCGGTTAATCGTAGGATCCTTTCCGGCATACACAATACTCATCGCACCTCGCCCGATCTCACGCTCCAGTTCATAGCGACCCAGGCGGGGCTTTTCGATGTCGGCATTGCTGTGCAATAAACTGGTTAAGCGTGAACCGGTATCAAAGGATTGCTGGGTGCTGTTCATGGCCATAGTTTTGGTCTGATGCAAGCGTTTGGGAACATCGAGATGCTCAGCATCAATTTTCATCAAGTGTTCGTAGACAGTTGATGCTTTTGCAAATTGACGCTTGCGTTCGTATTCGATGCCCAAATTGTACAAAGGTGCGAGCATTTTGTTATCCGGAGTACACGCCAGAAATTTTTCGAATGCCAGATCCAGTGCGCCTTGATTCTGGAAGGCCAGCCCCAGTTGCAGGTTGGTTTCATTGCGTTCAAGTCCAAGTCGCGCGTAATTGCTTTCACGCTGGCGCAAATTGATAATGCTCAACAAGATCATGCACCACAGCAAGAAAAACATAGGTGTCACGAGTTTGTACCAGTAGGAAAACTCAAGTGAGCCAAACTCAAACACCAAAAGCATCAGCGCCGTGGAAACGGTAAGAATGATATTGGTCAGTAATTTAAGCCGGTGAGCAATGAACACTACATAAATTGCGATGAGTAAATAGATAACAACTTCTGTAATGCGTTGATTGTTGCCGCGACGTACCCAGTCATCATTCAGCATGCTGGAGGAGGCATGTGCAAGATATTCCACCGGGGCAAGATTTTGACCGGAACTGACTTTAACGCGTGGCGTAATGCCTGCAGCGGTCAATCCAAACAATACGATCTTGTTTTCAAAACTCTTATCGGGAATTGACTCGGTAAACACATCATAAAAACTGTATTGCTCAAACAGATCGCTACGTTGGCCGGAATAAAAACGCGTATACAGGTTTCCGGTATCCGGAAAATTCAAGCTGCGATCTGCAAGTTGCAATTGCCCCTGCGGGCCTGTGGTGAGTTGCGTTGGCAAAAATACGGGATTGTTTTGAAAGCGATCTTCCGTATTTACGGTATGTTGTAAATGTGTGCGCAATGCGAGTGACGGAATTAATTTATCGCCAAGTGGCCAGAAAAATTTTTCTTTACGCACTACGCCATCACTTGAAGGAGTTTTATTGACATGACCGATACTTGCCGGAACGTGCATGATCTCGGATATAGGCAATTTTAATTTATACGCCTGTTCATTCAATTCAAAATCAGAAGCGGTGAAATTCTGAATCAAAATCTTGGGTAACTGGTTATCCGGTACGTCCAGAGAATGTGAGTCGGCATCGATAGGATGCAGTTGTAAAGGTAGAATTAATTTATTGGATTGCGCGATGTTAGTGATCTGTTTTTGCTCGTCATCGACCAGGGCAAGAATGTCATCCATTTTTTCTTGCAACAAATTTAAAACCGGATCACTGGAATTGCCATTGCTCTCGAGTAAAGCCTTGCGCAAGTTGATCTCTTCCTGCATATCCAGCAATACGCCGGTACTGTCGTCCTGGGCAAACTGGGCTAACTGGTTGGTGGAGACGAGAATGCTGGGATTGCCCTGGATAATATAATCAAAAGTTTTTGCGATCAGGTCAGAAGAAATAGGCCATTCGCTGATCTTCTCAACGCTGTAATCATCAACCGTGATGAGCACAATGTCTTCGTTCACCAATAATTGATGGCTGCGCATGTGAGCATCAAAAACCCGGTTCTCCATGTTCTGGAAAAACCCCGACGCCAGCAAGCCCGCAACAATGGCGAAGCTCAGGCAGCAGATCAATCCGTTTCGAAGAGAACGTCCTAGACGCATGAATGTGTTTTTCCCGATTTTCTATTTTTGTTAGGCATGAATTGCGATTGTGCAACTCAGGCTGGTTATAATGCGGTGCTTGTATTGCAACTGGCAAGCCAGCACAGCTTATGCAAGTAAAATCCTGATTTAACACAAGATTATAGCTTATACAGTCAAGGCTACCTAGGATTGCGTGAGTAATCTGATACCTGGCTCACAATTTAAGGGATTTAGACCAAAACAATTATGAAAAACAAGACCCAGTTCATATGTAGCGCCTGCTCGAGTGCCTTTCCGAAATGGCAAGGCCAGTGTGGTGAATGCGGCCAATGGAACAGTCTGGAGGAGATTAACGCTCCGGCACGGGGCTCCAAAGGGCCGCGTAATCAGTACGCGGGCGCCAGCCAAACCAGTACTTTGGCCAGTATTCAAGCTGGTCCGGACAGTCTACGCTGGTCCAGTTGTGACCCTGAACTTGATCGAGTTTTAGGCGGTGGCTTGGTGGCGGGCTCAGTGGTGTTGCTGGGTGGGGACCCGGGAATCGGAAAGTCGACCTTATTGCTTTCAACCGCCGCCGCGATCGCCCAAACCAGGCCTGTGTTGTATGTCAGTGGTGAAGAATCTTTACAGCAGATCGCCTTGCGCGCCAAGCGCTTGAATATCCCGGACTGCCAAGACCTGATACTCATGGCCGAAACGCGTCTGGAAATCATTCTGCAGCAACTGGAAAAAACCCGACCAGCCTGTTTGATCATCGACTCCATCCAGACATTAGCCACGAATGAATCGGGTAGCGCGGCTGGTACGGTTTCACAACTACGCGATTGCACCGCGGCCTTGGTGCAGATCGCCAAACTAAAAAATATCGCCGTAGTCTTGATCGGTCATGTAACCAAACAAGGTCAATTGGCCGGGCCACGGGTACTGGAGCACATGGTGGATACGGTGTTGTATTTTGAAAGTGACCCGAGTAGTCGTTATCGCTTTATTAGAGCGGTGAAAAATCGCTTTGGTGCGGCTGATGAATTGGCGGTTTTTGCCATGCTTGAATCCGGTCTTAAACCGGTAACTAACCCGTCGGCAATTTTTTTACAACATCGAAGTCAGGCGGTTCCCGGCAGTGTGTACTTTGCCAACCGTCAGGGAACGCGGCAATTGTTGATCGAGATCCAGGCCCTGGTAGACCAATCTCCCTTGCCCCAGGCCAAACGCATTGCGGTGGGGCTTGATACACAACGTTTGAATATGCTGTTAGCGGTCATGCATCGCCATACAGGCCTGGCTTTGTTTGGTCACGATGTTTACCTGAATGCGGTTGGTGGGCTGAAAGCCAACGAAACGGCATCCGATCTTGCAGTAATTATGTCGGTGATGTCAGCTTACGATGATCGCCCGTGGCCTCCGGGATGTTGCGCTTTTGGCGAAGTCGGTTTGTCTGGCGAGGTCAGGGCGGTTCCGTATGGGCAGGAACGTCTGGAAGAGGTGCAACGGCAGGGGTTCTCGGTGTGTGTTCTACCAAAAAATAACCAACCCAAAAAAGCCATTAAAGGATTGCGTTGTATTGCGGTGGAACACGTTTCCATGTTGCAAAACTTAAAGCAGGAATTTCTTTCTAGCTGAATGCATCGAATTTGCTCGCTAAAGTAAAAAGTCTAAGAAATTCAGACAATTAATTGTTAAAATGGCGCGCTATAGGCGATGGGTCGATAAGTAAAAAATCAATGAAATCAGCAATTAAAGCATTCTTGTTAATAGTTAATCTCGCATGGGTAGCAGCTGCAGCACACGCTGAACCCTGGTTACACGCGGGCGATACATTATTGCGGCATGACATTACCATGCTTGCCGACGCTGGTGTGATCACGTCGCCCATCAGTACCTGGCCGCTCTCGGTCGCCAGTGTCGATGCTGATCTGCAGAGATTTACCGCCACACAAAACCTCAATCAGTCGCAGCTGGATTCACTCAATCGACTGCAACGCAAAATAGAACGCGAAAAAAATCTGCAACAAACACGCCGCACGGTGTCGGGAGCAGCGAGTCGCGAAGTGCCTTTAGTCAGATCTTTTAGTGATATAGCGCGTTCCGATCTCGAGGTTGGTGCATCAATCTCGCAATTAAGCAATCGTTTTGCTTTTCGTATTGATGTGCAATTGGCGGATAATGCCAAAGACGCCAAAAACGTACGCCTGGATGGCTCGTATGTGGCCGGCGTGTTTGGAAATACCATTATAAGTGCCGGCGCTGTGGATAAATGGTGGGGGCCGGGTTGGCAGGGCAGTTTGATCTATTCGAATAATGCACGTCCCATTCCCGGGATCGCGCTGCAACGTAATTTTGTTAAGCCTTTTCAAAGTAAATGGCTGAGCTGGATGGGCCCCTGGAACTATATGATCACCGCGGGTCAGCTGGAAAGTGATCGGGTTATTCCCAATCCCTATCATCTGGGGATGCGACTGACCTTTAAACCCAGGTACAATCTGGAGATCGGCTTAAGCCGTACCGCCCAGTGGGGCGGTGATGGGCGACCAACCACCTCAGACAGTTTACTGGATCTCTTGTTGGGGCAAGACAATCGCGGTTCTGACGGATTGGACGCCAGTACAGAACCGGGTAATCAGCTGGCGGGCTTCGATATTCGCTGGAAGCAGGGCTTATTGCCCATTGATCTAGCACTCTACGCACAAGCCATTGGCGAAGACGAGGCCGGAGGTTTTCCAAGTCGTTACATGGGGTTGGTTGGAATGGAGCACAGTCAGACAATATTCAACAAGAACCTCAGAGTCTGGCTGGAATACGCCGACACGGCCTGTGATTTTTTAGAAAGCAAACCCAAATTGAATTGTGCCTACACGCACAGCATTTACCAGAGTGGCTATCGGCATCGCGGTGAATCTATAGGTCATGCGATTGATGGTGATGGACGCTCCTTGAGCTTTGCAGCAATTCTGAGTGATGATTCACAAGTTGACTGGCAAATGCAATTGCATAAATTGAATTTAAATCGGGCGCCGGATAATTTCCATTCCAAATCCAATGTTCCTGTTGATGGTTTTCAGTTTGAATTGGCGCGTACCTCGAACAACGCCTGGGGGCGTGTACGTGGCAATATCGGCTACCAGGACTTTGATGTTCCGCGTGATGATGTGTCTGGCTTAATGATCGGACTTGAATTCACAAAACATCTGGATTAATTATTTAACATTTTACACGGTCGCGTAATTAGCAACAGTCGACTTATTGGTAACAAACCTATGAAAAAAACTCTTTACATACTTATCTTTATAGTGGCGCTTGGCTTTCAGAGTAACATGACAAATGCCGCAATCCCTGATCTGGACTCGGTCTCGGAACAGCAAAAACTGGCCATATTAAAAAGTCTGTCCGACAGCGATAAGGAAATCCTGCTTGAGCAATTGCAAAAAGAAATGGGTAAGGGTGAAGGTCAGCCATTGGAGCAGCCTGACGTGGTCTTGCCATTGCCCGGGGATGACACGCAAGAGCAAGCGGACGATGCTGAAAACGATAAAGACCAACAGGAAGCCGAGGAAAAATTACAACAAGAATGGTTGACTGAGTGTGAAGCAGAAAACAGCGATCTGGTCTTGGTAGAAAATTACGATGCTTTAATTTCAGATTGTTTGGCCACAAGAGAGTACCAGGCAGAAGTGGCAGAGTTAGAGCCCTTTGGTTATGACCTGTTCTCAGGCGTACCCACCACATTTGCGCCGGT
>JABDMI010000030.1 GCA_013001575.1 Gammaproteobacteria bacterium | reverse complement strand
GTATTCCAGTTCTACAGGACATGAATGGTTATTACGTGATCTCGATCTACGAGACCACCACCGATGGGCATTTTCGGCGCACGGCCAAGCGTCCGTTCAAAAGTCTAGCCGGGGTAATTGCCGGTGTGTCTGCCCCGGTTGGAACAATCGAGGCCAAACCGCGTACACGTAACACCCTAAACTGGCGTAGCCCCACGGTTATCAGTTACGAGGAACATCATCCCAGCAGTGCCTATAAATTTTTCCGCCGTCACATTAAACAACATGAATACTACATTGCTACCGCCGATAACAATAGCGATCGCATCAGGAAATTGAATTTGCATCACATCCATTTCCGCTCTGGCGTCTCGCCGTCTATCAAGGAATTGTTTATCACCAAGTTCATTAAATCCATGCGTTTGTGGGGTTTCAGTAAATTACGCAGCAAATACTAGCCGACAGGATAAGTCTGTCTCTCGGTAGTTTTACACAAGAAATTCAATGTAAGCGGTCAGGATTAGCTAGCCACAAGCCTGGTATATAGACTAATTCTTTCGATTTTTATTATTACGCTGGCTGCGGTTTGGCTTTCAGTAAACCCGGCGTGTGACTTACACTAGCCGCATGCATCCTAAAAACCTGGCTCTGCTCGTCACCTTGCTGCCGATACTGGCATGCAACGGCGTTTATTTGCTCAGTGCCGCCGGCGCCCATGTTTCCTGGTGTGTGCCGTATCTGGAAGGCTGTACCAGCATTAGTCGTGCTGCCCGACTTGGGCCAGGCCTATGGTGGTTCAAGCTCTTGATGATCGCTTACGGAATTCTCATGATCGGTTTATGGCAATACGCACAACGCTGGCTCGATTCCCTGCGTGAACAGCAGACACGGACCGGGCGTCTCAATCTGGCCCTGGGCGTAAGCGGTTCGCTGGCCCTGATCGTGTACATAATCTTTTTAGGCAGTGATGGCGCGATGTATAACTTCATGCGGCGTGCCGGGGTGCTGGTGTATTTCTTTTGCATTCCCCTGGCACAATTGTTGTTACTGAATCAACACTATAAACTGACGCATGAACGCGCCGGCTTTGCCCGCCACCTGACGGCCTTGCGCTTTCAGACAACGGTCTTGATCTTGCTGTTACTGATTGCCATCGCAAGTTTGATCTCGGAAGCCTTGCAGATCAAAACGCAGGCCAGTGAAAATGTTGTTGAATGGAACTTTTCTTTACTCATGACTTTGTATTTTGCGGCTCTGGGAACGATCTGGAAAAAATAACCAATCAGATTAATCCTACGCACATCGGTAAGTGGCTTGTGATTTTTAATGTGATTGCTTTAAATCCTTTTATTAAGCCACAGAACGTAATTTTTTAAGCTGCGGAGGGGAAATTTCTGTCAATGCTGCTATCGCCAAGACTGGTCGGACAAGATAAAATACGTCTTGTACAAAACAGGCAGAAATATTGAATCGCCTGTATAACTAAAGAGATATTACAGCAATGATGCATTACCCTATACTTTGCCTATCAAATACCAAGATATTATTTATTAAAATATAAAGGATCTATATTTATGTCACACTTTTCAATCCGTAAGATTTTTGCCGCAACAGCACTATTACTACTAACAATTTTCAGTGGCTCGGCCATTTTCGCCGAAGACAAGCCGCACATTAATGGCCAGATCACCATGAATGATGTTCTGTTCTTTGGTGGCCTGACGGTATTCAGTATTATTGCCTTGTTGTTAATTTTCCGGCATCTCACCAATCAAAGCTTGAAAGATTTTGAAAACATATATCCAAAGTTTCCGGAACACTACCAAGCCAAACCCGAAGATAAAAAACAATTTAAATAAACGACCCAACGCCTGAGAAATATTGCATTTTACATTGCCGGACAATTATTTTATTGGTCCTGCGTCTGCATCTAAAATAAACAAAATTTTTTGTAACACATTCGTTACAGCTAATAATGCAAATAAGGCGTAAAATACACATATTCGAAGTTCTCCCTATCGAGGAGAAACATTGCCACATCGTGCAAACATAGGCTGTGATTGTTCGCTATCATTTTTTCATCACATGAGAGCAGCCTGACGTGCTGTTCTCTTTTTGACTACCAATGGAGAACCAGCATGAAGAGTAAATTTCTAACTGCCCTTTTAATCAGCCTGTTTTGTAGTGCTCCACTCGCCGCTGATATGTACATTGTCAGCACCACAGATGGACCCGGTTTCACCGACCCCAGTGAGGCCGTGATGGTCCTGGAAAAAGGGATTTTGCCAACCTTTGCAATGTTAATGAAGCTTAAAAAACAAAAAAAGATCAAGTATGTGGGATTTCCGGCAGGCTCTCGCACTTTGATCATGCTTGTAGAAGCAGATTCACACAGCGAAGTTGACCGAATGCTGCGTGATTTGCCCGCCTGGGGCGTGTTTACCTGGAAAGTGAAGCCTATGCAAAGCCTTGAAGATCGTGATGCAATGGAAAAGGCTATCGTTAAAAAGCTGAAAAACATGTAATGATTATTGACTGTAATTTTTTTACACGAGTTAAGCTCAGAACAACTTGATGCATATAACACGTCGTCTTTCCTGTGGAGTCAGGAATCCATAGAGTTTGCAAAATATGGATCCCGGACATGGCAAATGCCGTGACGGGAAGACGTCGTTTTTTATTGTAAAGAGTCGATTCAAATTCTAAGAAATTAATCTTATAACGGATTTCCACCTTAACCATGCTAAGGCGATTATTTGACTTTCAATCATGCGAATCCTTTGCATTGCAGCATGATATTAGTCATACAAATCCCGAATTTGTTACAGAAATTGTTCTCACAAAGTTCTAGAATTAGGAGCGTATCCCGTGCAAGAGCGGGATGGACAATCCCAGGAAATTAAGTATCAAGGAAGCAAGGAGAAAGGCAAATGATCACTAGCATTCCGGTATTGCAAGACATGAATGGCTATTTTGACATTGCCATTTATGAATCCACGTCCGAAGGTTATTTCAAACGCACCAGCAAGCACCCTTTTCATGGCATGATCGGTCTGGTCTATGCGGTTTCAACCCCGATGGGAACCATAGAATGCAAGCCGCGTACCAATGCGCCGCAAAAATGGCGCAGCCCGACTGTTTTGTGCACCGAAGAGCATTACCCTAAGAGTGCCTATCAATTTTTTCGCGACACCATTAACCGCCATCAACTGTATATCGCCACTGCCAATGACAATTCGGCGATTGCAAACAGATTACAATTGCATAAATTCATTTTTCGCCCGGGCGCATCGACCAGCACGCGAAAATTATTTATGAATAAGTATTCTGATGCGATGAATCTATGGGGCGCGAGTCGCACCGGCGGTTCACGTTATAAAGGTAAAGCGCATTAGGCTTGTTGCAGGCTAGCTAACTTTCAGGGTTTCACCTTGTGGTTCTACCGTCCCATATTTGGCTGACGGTGTGACCAATAATGGCGTGTGCAAATTATTGCCAAGCTCAAATCCTTCATCAGGAAAATGATTTTTGTGCAGCCATTGTCGGGTAGTGTTCTTATTCTCAACATCTAACATCAACGGCATGCGATGATGCACAAATTCGAAATTCGTAGTCGCCGGTAAGGTGATGATCGAAGCCGAATACAAGATTTCATCGTCATCCAGTTGATACTCCTTATACAATCCACCAAATGCGATGCTCTGTTTCTCATTGGTGATGTGATGGTAAGTTCCAGACTTGCTTTCCATGAATCCTGCGGCCGGAATCAGGCAACGGGTATTCAAATACGGTTTTTTGGCCAAGCGGCTTTCCAGAAGTTTTTCCGATCGAGTGTTAAAGGTTTTGTATTTTTGATTCGGCTTCCAGGTTAGTCCCTTCTCGCTTTGTTTCTCGAGTAACAGCCACCAGGTGGCGTCCACGATCTTGTGTTCACCCTCGTTTTCACTACCCACCACGATCTGGATCTTGCTGGCTGGCCGACACATGCCGCGGTTCTCCAGGGTGCCTTGCACATTTAAAGCTGCCAGCATTTCGGCCATATCCAGGGTCGGGAATTGTTGAAAAGCGCCACACATATCCCTGATTTTAGCGCCTTTACCAGCGATTTGGTAATCAATGCTACACTTGATTGCATGTCAATCACGAATATAAAAGGACAATAATGTGAGACTGAGGTCGACACTGGCGACAATTTTTGCTGGACTACTTATTTTTGTCATGATGCCTGTATCGATGCACGCCGACAGTGCCTGGATACTAAAAAAAGACCGCAATAATATTCAAGTCTTCACTCGGGCCATTCCGGATTCTCCATACCATGCGGCCAAACTCATAACCGAACTGGATAGTGATCTCGAAACTGTAGCAAAAGCCATTGGCAATGGTCAGGAATGCAATGCATGGATCAAAATGTGCAAAAAAGTAACATTGCTCGAACAAATAAGCCCTGAAGAAATGTTCTTTTATACGGTTCTGGATTTTCCGTTTCCACTTAAGGATCGCGAGAGTGTCTTGCATGTTACAACTCAGCGATCACACGATCTGAAATCGGTAACAATCACCATGCAATCCGCAGATGACAAATACCCGCAACAATCCTACATTCGTATGGTCTCGGACATCACTTATAAAATACAGGATTTGGACAACAACAAAGTGCGTTTCACCTGGTTTGTTCAGTCCAACCCGGGTGGTAATGTAAAAACGTCTTTGTATAACGCGCGTTTGCCCAAAGATACTTACAAAGACGTGCTGCGTCTCAGGAATTTACTCCAAAGTGGTAAAGCAAATTAAACCGGGAAAGCGCGATAGCTAACCCGGATAAATTTTTTCAGGCTGTTCTAAGCTGCGAAAAAGCCAAACAACCAGTAAGCGGCAATTGCGATCTGCACCAGGAAAAAACCAAAGCGTACATACACCGCAATGGCACTGGTTGAGATCAAGTGCGTCAGCGATTGAGCCACTCGCGCGCCAAGCATGATCATTGCAAGTCCATCTGTCACGCCGGTTTGCCCGCTGGCGAGGGCAAAAAGCAATATGCCGCCAATGATCGGAAAACTCTCATAACAATTGGCGTGCGCACGACACAGGCGATTGGAAAAATCGCCCGCATCGGCCCCGTCCGGGGCAAAACTGTTTACCATTTTTTTGCCACTTAAGGTCAAAGCCGAACGCAGGCCTGCGAGTATGACCAATAAAATTAACATCCAGAGGATGTAGCCCAACAGTGCGGTGGTGGTTGCTGACATTGTGTTCTCCCGTTTATTTTTTACTATTAATGACTGGTTCTGAACAAAAAGCGGCTGGGATGATGATCCAGTGAATTATTTATCCAGCCTTTGATCTCAGGATTGACCATATGCTTGCTGACGTAAAAATACAAGGGAATAATCGCGTGATCATCGAGTAATTGCTTTTCAGCGGCCTGCAGAATAGACGTCCGTTCACTGCTAGCGGTTTTTGCCGACTCCAGTAAACGTTCAAATTCCAGCTTGTGGTACGCGTAATCGTTCAAAGGATGCGCTGCACTGAACAATTCCAGGTAATTACTCGCATCATTCACATCTGCGATCCAGCCTGATCGAAAAACCTGAGTGTTTTTTTGTCGCCGGTTATCCAAAAAGACTTTCCACTCTTCGTTGTATAGATCAACTTTTACACCAAGCGTTTGTTTCCACATACTTGCCACCGCCACAGCAATTTTTTTATGTACCGTCGAGGTGTTGTAACGCAACTGGATTTGCAATGGCTGGTCTGCGGAATATCCGGCGTCGGCATACAGCTTTTGGGCGCGGGCTTGACGCTGTGCCGGTGGCAAGTTGGCATACTTGGTCTCAGGTGATGTGTAGTCAGGCATGCCCGGTGGCACCAAGGTCCAGGCCGCCTGTTCGCCGCTGCCCAGGACTTTGTCTGCCAAAACCTCGCGGTCAATTGCCAAGGATAAAGCCTCACGCAGTTCGGGCTTGTTTTGAAACGGAGGACGACTGAGATTGAATCCGTAAAAGTAACTGTTCAACACCGGTGCGATACGTAATGCTTCGGAATGCTGTTGTTTAAGTCGAGGAACATCACCCGGCGGAACAGTAACGGTGATATCCAGTTCACCGGCGAGAAAGCGTTTGAGCTCGCTGGCCGGATCTTCGGTGGTCACAATTTCGACCTGCTCAAAATACACGGTATCGGCGGCATGAAAATGGGGATTTTTTGTGAGTACGATTTTCTCTTGCGGCGCCCAATCTGACAGTCGATAGGCCCCGTTACTGACCGGGGCTTTCGCCGCGCTTACGGCGTGTCGTGGAAAACTCACCGGTAATGCCAGCAACTCCAAAAAATACGGCACTGCATGCTTGGTGCATAAATGTAACTCCACTGTGCTGATCGCTTCTAGTTTAATGATTGAATTTAACAGCTCACGATAGGGTGAGTTATTTTTCACATCCAGCGCGTATTGCATGCCCCGCACAAAATCCTGAGCGCTGACCCGGTCACCATTCGACCATTTAGCCTCGGGGCGAAGATCGAACCTATAGCACAGGGTTTCAGGGTCATATGTCCAGGATACTGCAACGCCCGGGACCAAGGATCCGTCGGCGGCTTCAGTGAGCAAGCCTTCGTACAGGTCACGTGCCACGTTGCCGGCACTTTCGCTACGTATCAGCTGTGGATCCAGAGTTTCAACTTCTGCGCCATTTCCGCGTTTTAAGATCTTGGTGTCCGGATACTGGTGCGTAGTCTGTTTGGCGCTGCATGAAAAAAGGCCTAAGCCTAATAAAATCCCAAGGCATAAAAAAAGCCCGGCGCTTGAATTGAGCAGGGCTTTGGTTTTTTTCAGCATGCGCGGATTATCACACAAGACTGTTTAGGAAAAAACTATTTTTCAATACGGTAATGACGCGAATAGTTGTGATCCATTATGGTCGATTTAAATCCTTTAACGTGCGGCTTGACCAGGTGTTTGGTGACATAAAAATATATTGGCATCAAGGGATAATCATTCAACATGATCTTTTCGGCTTCAGCCAACATGTCGGCGCGTTTTTGCAGATCGCCTTCAACCGCGGCGGCTTCAACCAGACGGTCGTATTCCGGATTGCTAAAGCCGCTGTCATTCTGGCCATGGGTAGAATGCATGATCTCGGCATAGGTAAACGCATCGTTATAATCACCCACCCAGCCGTAACGAACGATGTCCCATTTGTCTTTGTTTTTACGGCTCTGCAAAAACACTTTCCATTCTTCATTCAGGAGTTTGATGTCAGCGCCCAGCACCTGTTTCCACATGGCAGAAATTGCCACGGCCACTTTTTTGTGATTCTCACTTGTGTTGTAACGAATTTCAGTAACCAGTGGATTATCTTTGGAGTAACCGGCTTCAGCATACAAACGTTGCGCTTCGGCAATTTGTTTCTCACGCGGCCAATCGGCCCATGCGTATTTATATGCGCGGTAGTTCGCCACGGGTGGCGGAACAAAACCGTAGGCGGCTATTTCACCCACTCCGGTAACTTTTTCCACAATGGTTTCTCGGTCTATGGCCATGCTTAAGGCCTGACGCAGGCGTTTGTCATTGAACGGTGCTTGGGTATTGTCAAACACGTAATAGTACGTACTCAGGTAAGGATCCACATAAAACTCGTCTTTGAGATTCTCGTTAACAAAACGAAACTGGTTGTTCGGGATCTGGTCGGTAAAGTCCAGTTCGCCGGCTCGGTAGCGTTTGAGTTCGGCAGAAATGTCTTCCGTCGGATAATGGTAAACCGTGTCAATCTGCACATTGTCGTTGTCGTAATAATGTGGATTACGCACCAGTTTGATGTGTGATGCCACGATCCATTCGTCCAGTGTATACGCCCCGTTACTGATCATATTGCCGGCCTTGGCAAACTTATCACCGTATTCGGCCCAAGACGCACGATGGATCGGATAAGTAGACGAGTGATTGAGTAAGCCGAGAAAATACGGCGTTGGTGCATTGAGTTTCACTTCCAGAACTTTGTCCGACACGGCCTTGACCGCGAGCGCTTCTTTCGGCAGATCGCCTTCGCGCACGGCTTTGGCGTTCACGATCATATCCAGGATCTGGGCGTAAGAAGAGATTGTGGCCGGATCGACCGTGCGCTGCATGCCCGCGACAAAATCCTGGGCCACCACCGGATCGCCATTCGACCATTTGGCATTTTCGCGTAAATAAAAGGTATAGGTTTTACCGTCTTCGGTGATGTCCCAGCGTTCCGCCTGTCCTGGCACGATATTGGAATCAATGTCTTCGGTGGTCAGGCCTTCATACACGTCGCGTAGAATTTCAGAAGCCGAGGTCTCTTCACTGCGATGCGGATCCAGAGTATCGGGCTCTGATCCATTACCACGATGGAATACCACCCCTTCACCGGAATCGGAAGACGCAGACTTTTCTGACTGCTCGCCTGAATCAGAGTTGTTGCCGCCACAGGCGACCAACAGGAACAAAGCGAGAATGGACGTTGTAAGTAATTTTTTCATGTGATGTCTTTGGTTAACTAAAATGTTTAATATTCAGTAATGCAGATCAATGTTCAAGTCAATGTTTAACAATAAACATGTCTTTGGTGAAATGATGATCCATGATATTTGGATGGAAACCGCCCACGTGCTTTTTAACCACACGCTTGGTCACATAGTGATAGATCGGCATGATCGGCAATTCACTCATCATCATACGTTCGGCTTCTTCCAGCAATAAACGGCGCTTGCCCAGATCCGACTCCACACTGGCTTTGGCCAGTAATGCATCGTACTCGTCGCGATAGTAGGCCGAGTCATTCAATCCACTGTTGCTTAACATCAATTCCGAGAAGGTATACGGATCGTTGTAATCGCCGATCCAGCCGGCTCTGAACACCTGGGTCTCTTTTTTCTGTTTGCGGGTTTCCAGAAATACTTTCCATTCCTGGTTGAGCAATTCCACATTCACGCCCAGGCTTTGTTTCCACATCGCGGCAACCGCGGTGGAAATGGTTTTATGGTTTTCGTGAGTGTTGTAATGAATACTGATGGTTAAAGGACTGTCTTTGGTGTACCCGGCCGCGGCGTATAGTTTTTTGGCTTCGGCCAGACGTTCAGCCTGGGTCCAGTTGGCCCAGTCAGGTTTTTGACCGGTGTAATTATTAACCGGTGGTACAAAGTTATAAGCAGGAATTTCGCCGGCGCCGGTCACGCGTTCGGTGATCACTTCGCGATCGATGGCCAGAGTCAAGGCCTTGCGTAATTCAAAATTGTCTTTGAATGGTGGTTGGGTCAAATTGAAACCAAAATAATACACCCCAAGATACGGCGCGATCACCAGTTCGTCAGGGATGTTCTCCTTGATCCAGGTAAGTTGTTTGTAGGGCAGTTCATAGGTGTAATCAAGCTCATTGGCGCGATAACGTTTCAAGCCGGTGGACTGGTCTTCGATCGGATAGTAATACACACGGTTAATGATGGTGTCGGCGTTATCCCAGTAATGCGTGTTGCGATCCAGGATCATATGCGATTGTGGCACCCAGTCGACCAGATAATAAGCCCCGTTGGAGACCATTTTGCCAGGACGGGAAAACTGATCGCCGTATTCTTCCACCGACGCTTTATGTACCGGATAGGTACTGGAGTGATTCAACAAACCAAGAAAATATGGCGTTGGTGCTTTTAACTGAATCTCAAGCGTTACATCGTCTATGGCTTTCACGCCCAGGTTGGCCACAACCTCATTGCCGGAACTGATGGCTTCGGCATTTTTGATCGGCGCCAGAATATAGGCGTATTTGGATAAGGTGGCCGGATCAATACTACGTTTGATGCCGTATTCAAAATCGGCCGCCGTGAGTGGGTCGCCGTTTGACCATTTGGCATTCTCCCGGATCTTAAAGGTGTAGACCAGACCGTCATCACTAAGGGTCCAGGATTCGGCTGCCCCCGGTATCACTTCACCGGTAGGCGCTTCACTGGTCAGGCCTTCGTACAGGTCACGTAAAACATTGGAAGACGGCACACCTTCGGCCTTGTGCGGATCCAGGGTTTGCACTTCAGCGCCATTGCCCTTGTGCAAGACTTGCTCCTCGGCAAGTTCCTGACCTTCCTGGAGTTCAAGGAAATATTCGCGTCCAATTTTTTTATTAGCCGCTGCAGATTGTTGTTGGTTTGCACTGGAATTTGTCGACTGCTCGCTTGAGTCGTTCTGACCACCGCAAGCCACCAGACTGGCGATGAGTACAATACTAAAAAATCTGCTTAGGCTAAATTTAACAACTGATTTATTCACAATTATTCCTCTGGTAAAAAACCAATATAAATAGGTCTTAATGTGTAACAGAACGGGACTTAACCCAAACTGAATTAGGCAATTTTTTTACTTAATCCGTTCTTGTGTTCGGATTTTTTTAGGTGCACCAGCAATAAGGAGATCGCTGCCGGCGTGACACCGGAAATGCGTCCTGCCTGACCAATGGTCTCGGGACGGATGTCGTTGAGCTTTTGTCGTACCTCATTCGACAGACCATGCACCCTGGCATAATCCATGCCCTCTGGGATAAGCTTATTGGCATGGCGTGCGGTCTTGGCAATTTCGTCTTGTTGGCGTTTGATATAGCCCGAATATTTGGTTGCGATCTCAACTTGTTCGGCAACTGTCGCATCGTCAACCTCGGCACCCACCATCGGCATGCTGACCAGGGTTTGATAATCGATCTCGGGACGCTTGAGCAATTCGATCGCTTTGCATTCGGACGAGAGCTTCTTACCGAACAATTTTTTTGCTTCGCTGTCGGAAAAATCACTTGGGCGGATCAGGGTAGTGGTCAGTCGCGTGGTTTCTTTTTCAATCGCTTCCTGTTTACTATTAAAAGCCCGCCAGCGTTGTTCATCAACCAGTCCAAGTTCATAAGCTTTCGCGGTCAAACGGGCATCGGCATTGTCTTCACGTAATAACAAACGGTATTCGGCCCGACTGGTGAACATGCGATACGGTTCCAGTGTGCCTTGGGTAACCAGATCATCAACCAACACACCGATATACGCTTCATTGCGTTGCGGTGTCCAGCTTTCCTTGCCTTGTACTTGACGTGCGGCGTTCAATCCGGCCAATAAGCCCTGGGCGCCTGCCTCTTCGTAACCGGTCGTGCCATTGATCTGTCCGGCAAAGAACAAACCGTTGACAAAACGGGTTTCCAGGCTGTGTTTGAGATCACGTGGATCAAAGAAGTCATACTCTATGGCGTAACCGGGTCGCAACAAATGCGCTTGCTCGAATCCGGGCATGGAACGCACCAGGGCGTATTGCACATCAAACGGCAGCGACGTGGAAATACCATTTGGATAGACTTCGTGGGTTTTTAATCCTTCGGGTTCAATAAACACCTGATGCGAATTTTTATCCGCAAAGCGTACGATCTTGTCTTCGATCGATGGGCAGTAACGTGGACCCACGCCTTCGATCTCGCCACTGTACATGGGCGAACGATGCAAGGCCGCACGAATGATGTCATGCGTTTGTTCGGTGGTGCGGGCGATGTGACAATGGATCTGATCGGGATGATCATCAACCGAACCCATGAAAGAAAAAACCGGACGCGGATCATCGCCAGCCTGAGCTTCCAGTTGAGTGTAATCAATACTGCGACCATCAATCCGCGGCGGGGTACCGGTTTTTAAACGGTCAACCCTAAAGGGTAACGCGCGTAGCGTTTTGGACAAGGCATTCGACGGTGGGTCACCGGCGCGTCCACCTTGAAAATTGGATTCACCTATGTGAATTTTTCCACCCAGGAATGTACCAACCGTGAGCACGACCTTGGGCGCGTAAAATTCCAGACCCATTTGGGTTTTAACCCCCTTGATCTCCTGTTGTCCCGAGTCATTGATTTCAATAATAAGATCATCCACGCCTTGTTGGAATAAAGTCAGATTTTCCTGGTTCTCAACGGCGTGACGAATATAAGCTCGATATAAACTACGATCGGCCTGGGCACGCGTGGCTCTAACCGCCGGCCCCTTGCTTGCATTCAAACGACGTATATGAATTCCGGCGTGATCGGCCGCTTTGGCCATAACGCCACCGAGGGCATCGATCTCTTTAACCAAATGGCCTTTGCCAATTCCACCGATGGCCGGGTTACAACTCATTTGCCCCACGGTTTCGATATTGTGGGTTAGCAATAAGGTACGCACACCCATACGCGCCGCGGCCAGGGCCGCTTCGGTGCCGGCATGACCGCCGCCGACAACAATGACATCGAATGATTCGGGGTAACGCATGATTGGCTCGGAATTTGGTTCCGTATTGCAAAAGGATGTGCATTTTAAAGCAAATCAGACAGTTAAGCCGGATTTGTGGCCAAATAATCAACGTCAAGTACAAGTTTACCTGACATTTTGTCAATATTACTTGACATGATGTAAGGTTTGCTTTACATTTCGTTCTCATGAATAACCGATTACGCATATTACGCGCCGAAAAAAACTGGAGTCAGGCCGAGCTGGCCGGACGTTTGGACGTGTCGCGTCAGGCAGTGAACGCCATCGAAACCGGCAAACACGATCCATCCTTAGCCCTGGCATTCAAGATCGCAAAATTATTCGAGCAATCGATTGAAGCTATTTTCAATGAGGAGCACGCATGAACAACAGTGAATCGAATGTGGCTAAAGCCAATCTTGGCAAGCGACGCAAATTTTCTATCCTGATCTACACATTGTCGCTAGGCATCGGTGCTGTAATTGGATTTGCCTATGTAAAATTTGAACGCGGAACATTGGGCCTGTCCAATGAAATGCTTATTGCCATTACTGCTGTAATTACAATTTTTCTTTATTACCTGACGCTCATCTGGTATCGCAACATGGATGAGTTTGAACGCCAAAGTTTTAATCAGGCCGGAAACATAACTTTTCATGTCGGATTTTTAGCTTTCCCCTGGTTTGTTTTACATCGTCTGGAGCTTTTGCCAATGCTTGATGCCGTCACTCTGATGGTCTGCCTGAGTTTTGTATTCTTAAGCGTGTATTACTACCGCAAGTTTTTTTGATTTATCAGGAAATTATTATGACTTCACCCGCTGAACAAAAAGAAAAACAAAGACAAACTAAATCACTTGTTGTCAATCTGGTTATTGCTACCGTGATCATTGTGTTTGCGTTTGCTGCAACTTTTTTCGAATTTGAGGCCTTGTCTGCAAAAGTGGTTTTTGCTGCAGGCATTATTGCCGCGAGTTTATTGTGTTTTATTCTGCTGGTGCGCTGGATCAGATCACTGGACGAGTTTGAATACAATCTGAATGCCAGGGCATGCCTGGTTGCTATGTACAGTTCCTTGTTTTATTTGCCTTTACAGTACCTAAGTGAAATTGGTGTATTACCAGAAATTCATGTGGTCTTTCTGTTCATGGGCATATGGATAGTGTATCTGATCGCAATTTTTTATTATCAATTTAAATAGTTTTCAAGAAGAACCTTTTGGATTAAATCATATGGATAAACGTATTTTCAACCCCCTGTTCCTGACAATCGCTTTAATCGGCGGCATGCTGACTCATAACAACTTTGCCGATTCGGTAGTGGGTGATATCGAATTCACCAATTGCAAGGTTTCAGATCCCACTGGCAAATTGCAAGTAACAGCCGAATGCGCTGTGTTCAGTGTTCCTGAAAATTATGCGCAAGCTGATGCAAAAAAGATTGACTTACATATCGCTCGTTTTAAAGCTAAAAATGAAAAGGATCGTGAAAGTGCTACGACCTTGCTCGCAGGTGGCCCCGGCCAAGGCGCCATTGAAAGTTTTGTACCGAATATGCTTCGCCTCAAAAAAATCAATACCAATCAGGACATTTATTTGATCGACCAGCGTGGCACTGGTAAATCAAACCGAATGCAATGTGATACAGATAACTTTGATACCACTGTGGAATACGATCCGGAGATTGTGAAGGAATACACCAGCAAATGCCTGGCTGGGCTTCCCGGCGATCCGCGTTATTACACTACCAGTGTGGCCATGCGAGACCTGGATGAAATACGCAAGGCATTAGGTCTGGAACAATGGAATTTATACGGCGGTTCTTACGGCACGCGCACGGCACAACATTATCTAAAGCAATACCCCAACCGTGTTCGGAGCGTCATCCTAGATGGCTTAGTATCTCCCGACCGTCCACTTGGCCCAGAGATCGCACTTGAAAGCCAGCGCGCATTAGATGATCTATTAAAAAGATGTTCCAATGACACAGATTGCAGTAATGCCTTTCCGGAATTGGAAAAAAATGTTCGGGACTTGATCGATGAGCTTAAACAAGAATCCAGGCAAGTTACCATCGAAAACATGGTGACGGGTAAAAAAGAGGACCTGTTATTCACCTCGGCGCATCTCGCCGGTGGCATTCGCATGGCATTGTATTCGCCAATAACTATGTCTATCTTGCCCAATTTACTTTACGAAGCGGCAGTCAACCAGCATTACGGTCCTCTGGCCAGACAATCGATCAACCAAACTCGTCAAATAGCCGATTTAATGAGTATGGGCATGCACAATTCGGTTTTGTGTACCGAAGACGCCGACAAGTTTGATGATGTTCAGATAGACATGAGCAAACTCGAAAATTCTTACCTTGGCAAAGATTTTTTTGATGCCATGAAATTAACTTGTGACATTTGGCCAAGGGGCGAAATTGATGAAGGCTTTCATGAGCTGGTAACAACCGACAAACCGGTTCTATTGCTTTCAGGATCCGTTGACCCGGTTACGCCGCCCGCCTACGCCGAACAAGCCATGCAAAACATGAGCAATAGCAATCACATTGTTCTTGAAGGTCAAGGTCATATACAGATGGCGGTAGGCTGCATGCCGACGATTCTGGCCAAATTTATTGAACAGGCCAGTTTTGAGGAAATTGAGACCGAGTGTTTGAATAAAGTAAAACCCGAACCGTTTTTTATAGATTTCAATGGACCAACGCCTTAAGGCACTCTCACCCGCTCGACATTCAGGGAAAAAAGGATGAACAAATGATTATTGCAAAAAACCTTTACAAAACTTTTAAGAAAAAAGGCGCCAAAAAAAAGCAAGACCGGGTCGTTGCCGTTGAAGAGGTCAGTTTTGTTGCTGAAGACGGCTTGATCACCGGTTTATTAGGGCCGAATGGTGCAGGTAAATCGACAACTTTGCGTATGCTCGCCACCCTCATGCACCCCGACAGTGGTACCGCCAGTGTTGACGGTTTTGACATATTAGAAAACCCTTTGGCAGTTAGAGAACATATTGGCTTTATGCCCCACAACTCGGGCATCTATCCACGCCTTACGGCCCGGGAGAATATTCGTTATTACGCCAATGTGTGCGGTCTCAGTGGCAAATCGTTGGAAAAACGCATAGACGAGTTGGTAGATATGTTGGGTATGGACGAATTCAAAGACCGCCGTACTGATGGTTTTTCACAAGGGCAACGCACTAAAGTCGCCATCGCCCGGGCACTGGTGCATAAACCCAAAACCCTGATGCTGGATGAACCCACCAACGGCCTGGATGTAATGGCAACCCGTAGTTTACGTAAAGTTATTCGGCGTCTGAAAAATGAAGGACACTGTATTCTTTTCTCCAGTCACATCATGCAGGAAGTGGCGGCCTTGTGTGATCACATTGCGATTATCTCGGAAGGCTCGATAGCCATGGCCGACAGTCTGGATGGTATTCATAGCAGAACCGGACAGACGGATCTGGAGGATGCTTTTGTCATAGCCATTGGTGAAACACTTGAAGAGGAAGCAGCGTAATGAAACAAATATATTCCATCACCAAAAAAGAGATTCAGGACAATATTCGCGACAAGCGTTCGCTTGGTTTTGCTTTGATCTATCCGATCGCCTTTCCCTTGTACCTGGCCTTTGTATTCTTTATTACTGTCAGTGTAACTAGCGTAGACTTTGAAAAGGAATCTGACTTACACGTTGCTGGGCAAGAATTGGCACCAAATCTGATAACTTATCTGCAACAAAACAATTTTAATATTCTTGCTGCACCGGAAAACTTTAGCGATAAAGTCAAAAACCTGGAAATCCCCGTCGTCTTGGAAATTAAAGCATCCTATGGTGAAAAACTCCGTGAAGGTTTACCCGCACCGCTCAAGGTTTATATGACTGAATCCGACAATGATTCGGATAAAGCCGCAAACAAGATTCGTACAGTACTGAATCGCTATGCACGTACCTTGAATCAACAACGCCTGTTAGTTCGCGGCATTGACGTGAATCTGTTTGACAGTATAAATGTTGAAAAAGAAGACGTTTCGTCGGAAGGCACTTCAGGTCGTGCACAAGGCTTGATGGTGCCTATGGCCATAATAATTAGTATGATTATGGGGGCTTTTTATCTTGCCATTGAAGTAACCGCCGGTGAGAAAGAAAAACACACCCTCGAGCCCCTGATGACCCTGCCAGTCTCGCGCAATAAAATGGTTTTAGGGAAATTCTTTGCTTTGCTGGCTTTTTGTTTGTTCAGTATGTTTGTTGCCATCATTTCATTTGTGGTTGTATTTGAACTCATACCCAGCGATAAAATACCGGACATATTCAATTTCAATATGGAACTCGTCACCAAGATCAGTTTGATCCTGATCCCGCTGGCCGCATTTATTTCTGCCTTGCTGATGGTTATTTCAAGTTTCACCAAAAGCACCAAAGAGGCACAGACTTATTTGGGCTTCTCGATATTCCTGTTCTTCGCCCCGTTCTTTGTGATGATGTGGAAAACCATTCCGGCCATTCCTTCGGTTGTAGCCAGTCCGATTGTGAGCCAATATAAACTGCTGGATATGGTCTTCAAAGATGAAACCATTTCCACATCAAACATGCTGCTTTCAACCAGCTCTACTTTTGCGTCAGCCGGACTGCTCTTGCTGCTTGCATTCTGGTTATATAAGCAGGACAGAATATTGCAATAGCACCGGTTTTAATGTTCAGACAAGCCTCCGCAAGGAGGCTTTTTATTTTGTCCCACAAGAATATCTTTTTTGCTTTACCGCCTAATTCCTTTATCTAATTGACGACGCAGTTCAGTTATAATGGCGCCAACCGGAGAATTCATATGCATGTAAACCCCATATTTAACCTTGGCCAGCGTTTATTCAGCGCCATAATTTGCGCCACGATACTTATTTTTCTGTCGGCTTGTCACGACGAACCGCAAATTGCAACTTTACAAATACTACACGCCTCAGCCGATGCACCGGATTTACGCATCAGCGATGATGGCTTTTTGTTTGCCGATAACTTCACTTACTCTTCAGCAACCGGGAAAGTGGATTTGGGGTCCGGTGTGCATGATGTTACGGTGAGCGCCATTCTGCCCAATGGCAACACAAGCTCACGTTTTTCAATCAGCCAACGTGACTTTCCTGCGAATACCAACACTCTGGTCATCGCATCAAACACCTATAGCGCTATGGAACCTTATATTGTGGTTCAAAACGATGACGCTATTGACGCAGAAAGTGCGCGTGTACGAGTGATTCATTTGGCTCCGAATGCACCAATGGTGGATGTATATGTGACCGCGCCTGATGTCGAGCTGGCCAATGCAGCCCCGCAAACCACTTTAAGCTTTAAACAAGAAACCGCAAATTTAAATTTTACCGCAGGATCTGTTCAGGTACGTCTAACCCACTTCAATACACAAGAAGTAATTTTTGATTCTGGACCTTTATCAATCTCGGGCGGTGTTGACTCAACGATTGTTGCTGTTGACAGCACTAATATCGGCGACTCGCCTGTGAGCCTGTTATTTCTTGGCAACAACACTTCACAACTGCTGATCGACAGTGCTGCTGCCAGTCGTGTGCGAGTTGTGCATGCTTCGCCAGATTCACCCAATATTGATGTTGCTTTGGATGATGACTTCAGCAATTTAGCATTCAGTGATCTTGCTTTTGCAACAGATTCTGGTTACAGCGACTTCATTCCTTCTAGCTATAACCTAAAAGTGGTTGAATCCGTTACCAGCACACCGGTATTACTGGATGACACATTGAGTTTTGTACTAGGCTCAAGCCATACATATGTGGTTCTGGATACCGCCGCGAACTTACAGTCAATTTTTACCAATCGTAATCATCGCCGCATCGCCACCGATGCCAGACTGGACATTATTCATGCCGCTAGCCAGTCGGGAAATGTGGATATCTATCTGGAAAGTCCGGGAACTGACCCATCAACATCTAGTCCGGAATTCACGAATGTACCTTTAACGGGCACAACCAATTTCCGGTCGCAAGCTCCTGGAACTTATGACCTTACTGTCACTGAAACCGGCACCACGAATACGATAGTTGATGCAACTGAAGTAACTCTAAATGCGCGAGGTCTGTACACAGTGGTCGTTGTGGATGATCAGATCACAGCTGCTGATAATGATGGCTTACCAGCAAGTTTGATGTTGTTGGATGATTTTGTTGCAAATTAATTGAAGCGATCGAGCAAGAGTTCTATTTTTAGAGAGGCCGGCATTTTGTCGGCTTTTTTTGTAGGAGATTTTTGATGGATCGCGTATCAAGCTTGTGCCGTACTACGACACGGTATAAGGGATGACCAGATTCAAATAATTGAAAAATTCTAAAGCGGGTCATTTACCAATACAAAAACTGCCAAAGATCTTTCCGAGTAGATCATCGGAGGTGAACTCCCCGGTGATGGAGCTCATGTGTTCCTGGGCCAAGCGCAATTCTTCTGCCACCAGTTCACCGGCTCTGGACGTGCTCAAATGCTCAAAGGCGATATCAATATGCGATTGGGCTGTATTCAGGGCATTCAGATGCCGGGTACGTGCGCCAAGAGTGTTGGCCGCATCCGATTGAAAGCCCGCAATACGCTTGAGTTGTGTGATAAGTTTGTCGAGGCCTTCGCCGGTCAGGGCCGATAGATAAATAAACTGCTCGTCGGAATCCTCCGGTGATGCGGCCCCCAGATCAATCTTGTTATAGATCGATAAGATTGGCAAAGATGTGTCGAGCTCAAGTTCGTGATCAATGTCCACGCCGTTCACGTCCACCACTTGCAAAATAACATCGGCCGACTCGATGGCCGAATGCGCGCGACGAATACCCTCTTGCTCAATGACGTCTTCACTTTCTCGCAAGCCGGCTGTGTCGATAATGTGTAAAGGCAAGCCGTCCAACACGATCTGTTCCTTGAGTACGTCACGCGTAGTACCCGGAATGTCGGTAACGATCGCGGCCTCGTAACCGGCCAGACGATTCATTAAACTGGATTTACCTGCATTGGGTTTACCGACTATGACAGCGGTTAAACCTTCTCGCAACAGTGCCCCTTGTTTCACGCTTTGTTGCAGGTTATTAAATTCCTGTTTGATCCGGGAAAAGCGCGTGGCGAGTTCTTCAGTGGCCAGAAAGTCGATCTCTTCTTCCGGAAAATCCAGAGCCGCTTCTACATAGGCACGCAGATCGATCAGTTGCGCCACCAGGGAATTCACTTGTACCGAAAAAACTCCCTGCAAGGAACGCACTGCCGCCTGGGCTGCCTGGGCTGAACCTGAATCGATCAGGTCAGCAACCGCTTCGGCCTGTGCCAGATCCATTTTATCGTTCAAAAAGGCACGTTGCGTAAACTCACCGGCCTCGGCCAAACGCACCCCGCAATCCAAGACTGCATTTAACAACAGCTGCATAACCACAGGTCCGCCATGGCCTTGCAATTCCAGAACGTCTTCACCGGTATAGGAATTGGGTCCGGGGTAATAGATCGCGATCCCTTGATCAATTTTTTCTTGTTGAGCGTTCAAGAACCAAGTGAGCTCGGCGTGGCGAGCGTGCGGCACAAAACCCAAAAGTGTTTGGGCAACCAATTGAGCTTGGTTTCCGGACACCCTCACAATCCCCACGCCACCCTTACCCGGTGGTGTCGTGATGGCCGCAATACTGTCTGTACTCAGTGTCATATTCCCTCAGGGATGATGATCCGTTATTGAATCAGCTGGTTTACAATGTCTATTGTAACGTGCGCATTGAATTTCTACCGCTGCTTTATTTACTGGAATTGTTCTAAATGAAAAACACTCTGATACGATTCAACAATCCGCATGGCAATGAACTGACCGGGTCACTGGAATCCCCCGACTTTGGAGAACCCATTGCCACGGTGTTACTCGCACATTGTTTTGCCTGTACCCGCAAAACCAAGGCGGGAACTTACATCGCGCGTGCTTTGGTCAAAGAAGGCTTTGCGGTTTTACGTTTTGACTTTTCCGGCTTAGGGCAATCGGAAGGCGATTTCGCCGACACGAATTTTTCGACCAATGTGGATGACCTGGTAGCCGCCGCCGCTTATTTACGCGAGAACTTTCAGGCGCCGGAAATTCTGGTTGGACATTCTCTCGGCGGTACTGCGGTTATTGAGGCGGCCAAACGTATACCCGAATGCGTGGCCGTCTCAACCATCGCATCACCGGCCGATCCCGAACATGTGACCCATCTGATCAAAGACCAAATGCAATGCATTATTGATACCGGGCAAGCGAATGTGGAGCTCGCGGGCCGTGAACTGACCATTAAGAAACATTTTATTGATAATCTTAAAGCGCAACAGATTGAAGAGACTTTACACAATCTGAATCGTGCGATATTAATTTTTCATTCGCCCTGGGACGAGATCGTGAGTATTGAACACGCCAAACTCTTGTATCAGAAAGCCTTACATCCGAAAAGTTTTGTGTCATTAGACAACGCTAATCATATGCTTACTAACCGCAATGACGCCGAGTATGTGGGCTCGGTATTGGCAGCCTGGGCGGCCAAGTATTTGCAGCCGGATGACGAGAATGAAGATGAGCAGGAACCAGTTCCTCGCCAGGGTGAAGTTGTTGCCAGTATTGGTAAAACAAAATATCTAACCCGCGTGCAAACCCCCGATCATCATTTTTTTGCCGACGAGCCCGTCAGTCTGGGGGGCAAGAACAAAGGGCCAACACCATACGACTTGCTGGCTGCGGCGCTGGGAACCTGCACTTCCATGACATTACGCATGTATGCTGATCGTAAACAATGGGATCTGCAAAGTGTGGATACCTTTGTGCAACACGAACGCGTGCACGCGGAGGACTGTCGCGACTGCGAAACTCATGAAAAACTCACCCATCGGTTTGTGCGTCGTATCCAGGTCAGTGGTAATCTGGATGATGCGCAACGCGACCGCCTGATTGAGATCGCCAACAAATGCCCGGTGCACAAAACCCTGGAAGGGCGCATCGAAACCACCACCCATCTAGCTGGAGAAGCCTTATGAGATCTGTTTTTAAACTATTGGCCTTAATGCTTGGTCTTAACGCCTTGGCCTGTGCCGCTTTGATAACCGGTGAGGACAAAGCCGTGAGCGAAAGTACATATGATGCCGCTTTGGCGACAGAACTTGGCGCCGATGATTACGGCATGCGTTCCTACGTTTTGGCGATTCTGAAAACCGGACCCAATGACGCAAGCATCACCGACGAAGCCAAACGTAAAGAACTGTTTGCCGGCCATTTCGCGAACATGGGGGTAATGGCCGAAGCAGAACAACTGGTGCTAGCGGGCCCCTTAGACGGCAAAATGCAACGCCGGGGAATATATGTGTTCAATGTCAAAAGCATTGAAGCAGCGCAAGAATTAATTAAAGCCGACCCGGCAATAGCGGCCGGGATTTTTGAGGTTGAATTACACCAGTACTACGGTTCTGCAGCGTTAATGGCCATACAGAAAACCCATACAAAAATTCAAAAAAAGAAAATTGGATAAATTTAATTAATTTCTGGCTATCAGATTTATCTGACAAGAGCATCAGACGCAGAGATGTCCTGTTTCATTTAAAGTAAAGTATCCCGATAGCGGGAAGGCTTCAAAATTTTTATTTTCCACACAACAAGGAGGTTGTGATGAATCAGGATATTTTCCATACTCAAGTGACCAGCAAGTCACGCAATTATTTTTTCGATATTAAACAAAGTCAGCGTGGTGATTATTATTTGGTTATCAACCAGTCTAAAAAATCTCAGGATGGTTACGAACGCCAAAGTCTATTACTGTTTAATAATGTTTTACCCGATTTTGCTCTGGCGTTTACCAAAAGTCTCGAAAAGCTTACACAACTGGACCCTTCCTTAAATTTGCAGGAAAGTGGTTCTGAAAGTCAGCCAGCGATTCAAGAATCGAATGGCGAACCTAAAAAACGTTTTCGTCAATTAAGTCCTGAAGAGATCGCGCATGAACAAATGGTCAATGAGCGTAGTGGACGTCCTAAAAATTCTGGTTTACGCTGGAGCAGTGAAGATCGCACCCGGGTTAAAAAATTCTTTTTGCGTGGCGAGGCAATCAAGGATATTGCTGACACCTTGGGACGTAGTGTGCATTCCATAACGGCGGAATTGAAAAAACAGGGTTTGATCGTGACAGAAGAGAATTACACCAATCAAAAAAACCCGTTTTAGCTGTCAATTCGTTACTATTAGAAATATTCACAAAGCCAGACCGCTGATTTTGCGTCTGGCTTGCTGAAAAAATTGACACTGAGACTCACTTTTTCATGTAAACACCGTAAAATGCAGCCCTCAAGATGCCTTGCGGGCGAACCTTGCCGCGTTTGAGGGGTCGTAATTCCATTCTATTTACTAAGCCTTGCCGTATTCAAATGACTAAAAATTTCAATAAACTCAATAAAAACAAAAACTTAACGCTTCTCACCACGCTGTTTATTCTATTCAGCAGCATGAGTCTAGTGGCTGCAGAAACCGATTCACAAGAAACTAAATCGGCCAAACCATTAGATACCGTCACCTTGCCTTTTCCATCTGAACTTCGCATTTCGGGGAATGAAGGCTGGGTTCAGCTTGCTTACATTGTGGACAAAGAAGGTAATGTTAAGGATCCGATCATAGAAGCATCTGTCGGTGGTATGCCGTTTGAGAAAACTGCCATTGAAGCATTACAAAGCTTGAAATACTCTCCAGCAATATTCAAGGGTTCCAAGGTTGAAGAAGCGGTGTCAGGTGAAGTGGTTGAGTTTTTGCTCGAACAAACCTTCGAGGGTGTTGATCAGGGATTCAGTAATACCTACACCAATCTATTAGATGCTACCCGCACTGGTGACAAGGCCGCTGCTGATGCCGCATTTGCCAAACTCGAAGCCAGCCAGGACTTAACCGTGCATGAGATCAGTATGCTGGAAGTAATGCGCGCTTACCGGGCTGCCGAGAGCGGTGACCAAGTTAAACAATTACAACATTTACGCAAGGCCAGTGTACGCGACGGCATGCATCTTTCCAAAGAAATGTTGTCGACGGTATTGCAAACCCGTTTTGCCCTGGCTGCCAAACAAAGTCTGTTTCATGAGGCCTTTTATGCCTATAACCTGCTAGAACAGATCGATCCTGAAAATGACAAACTCACAACTTTGGCAATGGCCATGGTGCCGATGCAAAAAGCCATAGAAACCGGTAATTTGATCAAAGTCGATGCCACTATCGGTGACTTGGGCTATTGGACTTATACCCCAATGCGCCGCGTATTCGCTTTTGCTGCAGCTGAAGAAGGCGTGAAAGAATTTGAACCTCGCTGTGCACGCAAGAATCAGCGCTTTACGGTTACCACAACTAGTGAGTGGAAGATCCCGGATTCCTGGGGCGCATGTACGGTTGTTATCTACGGAACCCCGGGAGCAAAATTTTCCTTATACGAACACGCTGATATATAAAATTAGTTTTAAATTTTAACTGGCAATACTTTGCCTTAAGTTTTCTTAGCCACCAATGTATAGCACATCGGTGGCTGATTTTTTTGTGCAGCGGTTTCAGCATGTATATAATCTTTATTCATGCATAAATGGAATTTTCTCTATAAAGGATTAAAGATTACATGTTACAACTAAGACCCAACTGCGAACAGTGCAATAAAACTCTCGCGCCCGACTCTGATGAGGCCATGATGTGCAGTTACGAATGCACATATTGTCGTGATTGCGTAAAACGCTTACACAATGTCTGCCCAAATTGTGGCGGCGGATTTGTTGAGCGTCCGATACGACCAACAAATGATTATATTGAAGGGGTTAGTCTTAAACATCAACCGGCGAGCACGAAAAATATTCACAAAATGGTAGATCTGGATGAACATGCCAAATTTGCAGCAAGCATCAGGAATATCTCGCCGGATAAGCGTTAATAATCCTTGAACAATGACCAGACCAGAAATAGTTTTGTATCAGTTTCCGATCTCGCACTAATGTGAAAAAGTGCGCTGGGCGCTTGAATATAAAAATATACCGCACCGTAAAAAGACCGTACTCCCTGGCAGTCGCGGTAAAAAGTTTGCTTGCTCCTCTTTTTATGTCAGACGGCTATGGAATGCCCGCGGTGGAATTACCGGAAGCATTACAGAAAATTATTCAGCAGTATGAAAGTCGCCTAACTGGGCTCAACAAATTTATTCAGACCACCGCTAGATCTCTAATTTTATCAGCGGCCAATTTTCCCCATAAGGCATAGACTTTTTCGCCCGGATGAAAACCGTCTGAGGCAATCCAGTCCTGGATGTTTTCTTCCGATTGTGAAAATACATCCGGAAATTCCAATAAGCTAACGGCGGGTTCTTGTGCAATCCAGTGTGCCAAACTCTGGCGCATGTGATCTTTGCGTTTACCGATCAACCACCTTAACGGCTGGGGCATGGCAGTAAATTTGCCCATCTCGGGAAGGTCAGACCAGACTATGCTTTTAGGCGAATACACTTTTTGAATCTCTCGGCTTAAGCTCCGACAGTGTTGGATCCAGGTTTTCCGCCGCACTAATGAGGTCACATCATTGACCCCTAATGAGATCAATACCACATCGAACTTGTTTTGCTGTGGCTCATCACAAAGTAAATGCAAAGTGTCTAAAGTGGTACGTCCAGATTGGGCGATTAATTGCCACTCCACACAAAAATCTGTACTTAAGCTTTTAGCCAATTGACCACTCAGTGCTTGCGATTGATGACTGACCCCGACACCAGCGGCGGCAGAATCACCAAGTACTAGAAGTCTGAATGGCTTGCCAGTGCCAGCCGTCCCGATTCGGTCACCTGTCGGTTCGGGCAAACGCAAGGCCTTACGTCGGGTGCTCATGCCCTGAATCAGTAACAGCGGCGAGAATAAAAGCGCCGGAAGCAAATACCAATAATTGAACATTTATATTTTATATTTATTTTATATATTAATATTATTAATATTGAATGATTTAAACCAGATAAACCTGTGTCGCCCATACGAACAACATTATTTTACATGATAGAATCGGGGTTATAAGTATTACAAATAACATTGAATAGGTCAGTAAACCTCTTTCTAGGGATTTGTAAGCCAAAAAAACGAGAAAAGAGCTCGAATCGAGAATTTCTCTAATTCGAATCGATTACAGGAAGTAAGTAACATGAACATACTGGATTCAAAATACATGAGTGCCCCTGACACGGCATTGATGTTGATTGCTGCCGGGGGCGAACGTATGGCAGCGACTATACGAATCGTTCTGGTTGCTATTTTGTGTTTGGGCCTTCTACTTGTTGCCATATCCCAGGACGTGGTGCCTTTTGAAGTTTATGTGGGTCTGATCGCTGCCTCGAGTGCCTTATTAATCGCCTTGGCCTTGTTGTATTTTTCCAAAACCGAAACACATATAAGCTTTCGGCATTATTTGATCACAGCAACCGATACCACTCTGGTCACACTGGCACTGTTCTTTTTTGCTATTTCCGGTAAACCCGAAGTTGCCATCAACAGCATGGTGGTTTGGGAGATTTATTTATTACTCATCATTGTGTCGTGTTTATACTTTGATGTGCGGGTCTGTATCACTGCCGGCCTAAGCTCGATCATTCAATACGCCTTGATATTGGTGTGGGTTACGAGTAATTGGGACATGACACAGAATATTCCAGCTTCCGACAGTAATGTATTTTCGGGTATCAGCTGGTATATCCAATACAGTCGTTTTTTGCTTATGGTTTGTGCCACTCTGATCGCGATTGGCATTGTGGTCCGTTGTCGGCGCTTGTTAACACTATCGGGAACTGATCCATTAACCGGACTTGATAATCGGCGCGTTCTGGAAGTTCGTTTATCCCAGGAAATTTCACGCGCGTTACGTGAATCTACCGTAACTTCGGTGGCCTACCTGGACATTGATCACTTTAAAAAGCTTAATGACAAATTTGGTCATGCTGCGGGTGATCAAGCGCTTAAGGTATTTGCCGACTCTTTAAAATCACACATGCGTGCTGAAGATATTATTTCGCGCTGGGGCGGGGAAGAATTTGTGATCGTATTTCCCAATACCGATAAACACAAAGCCAAGCAGCTAATAGAACGCATTCAGGACGCGTTAAAACAAGCGCCCATCAGTTTTCCCAAGGGTAAGGCGACCCTCGAGTTCAGTGCCGGCATTGCCCAATTCTCGGATGACGGCATGCATCAGGCAGAATTGATCCACAAAGCCGACAATTGTCTAAAACTAGCCAAAGAAACCGGTCGCGATAAAGTGTTGATTACAAATTAATTGATACCCTGTAAATAGATACTCATTATGCGTTTTTTGGAAATTAGTTGCTTGTTGTTTTGTTTGTTGGCAATCCTGTCGCTTGGTTCTCAATATCCCAAGCTACAGAAAGGCCTGCTCACACTAAGTGTTGTCGCACTGGCTCTACATTTGGGCATTGAAGGCTGGCGCTGGCAAATGGTGCCGGTTTATGTGGCCATTAGTTTGCTGATATTTATGACAATACGCCAGACTGAAGTGTCGGGAATGCTGATCGGATCAAAAATCGCTGTCTTGATGCTTTTAAGTGTGCCTTTATTCATGCTTCCGATTCCCAGTTATCCAGAATTGTCCGGTGCCGCCAGTGTAGGCACGGACTCTTTCGATGTGGTGGATAATGAGCGAGGCCGGGTGTTACCGACCAAGGTCTGGTTCCCGATCGATAAACCCACGTTGACCAAAACCGCCGAATTGCAAAGTGCCCCATGGCTGGAACATCAAGAAAAAATTGGCCCGGTCCTGGCCAGGATCGCGGCTATGCCGGGCTTTATTTTCAATCATTTACGTCACTTCAAAAATGGTTACAAGTCAGACCTCAAGCTTGCAGTCGCTAATGACAAACCCTTGATCGTGTTATCGCACGGGCGCGGCGGAATCAAGGAAATGAACGGATTTATGGCCATGGAGTTCGCCAGTCAGGGGTATATCGTTATCGCTCCCGATCACACCAAGGGGGCTATGTATACCGTGTTGCAAAATGGCTCGGAAATTCCTTTTGACCCCAAAGAATTTGCCGAAGGTGAAAACCTGCCCGACCCCGAATACGACCAACGCATCCGTGAATTGGGACAACGCTGGGTGCAGGATCTGGCGGTAGTAACCTCCTATGT
>JABDMI010000029.1 GCA_013001575.1 Gammaproteobacteria bacterium | reverse complement strand
TGTTTGTCCAGGAAGCGCCAATACAAACTGTTGAATGGACAAGCGTCATCGCCCACTCGTTGCTTGGGATCGAATCTACAATGCTTGCAATAGTCGCCCATTTTATTGATGTAATTGGCGGAACTGATGTACGGCTTGGTCGCCACCAGCCCCCCGTCCGCGAATTGACTCATGCCGCGGGTATTTGGCATCTCCACCCATTCCAGGGCATCTATGTATATGCCCAGGTACCAGTTGTCGGCGGCGTCGGGATCGGTTTCGGTAAGCAGCATGTAATTGCCAGTGACCATTAGCCGTTGAATGTGATGGGCGTAAGCGTATTCCAGAGATTGTGAAATCGACTGTTTCAGGCAATTGAGGTCGGCATCCCCACTCCAGAAAAATTCAGGCAGTTTGCGCGTGTGCTTAAAATGATTCTTCACGGCGTAATCCGGCATATTGATCCAGTACAAACCGCGCATGAATTCACGCCAGCCCAGGATTTGTCGAATAAAACCCTCAACCTGGGCAAGAGACACCTGGTCCTGGTGTTTTTCCCAGTATTGTTCTGTTTTGCGAATAATTTCCAAAGGGCTGATGAGTTTAACGTTGAGGCCGAATGAGATTCTCGCGTGATACACACTCCAGTGATCTTGTGCCAGGGCATCCTGATAGGTGCCAAAATCCGGCAAACAGTTTTTTAGAAAAAAATTAAACAAGGCCAGAGTTTCCTTACGCGTGGTTGGCCAGATAAATTTATCTGCATCAATGCTGCCCATGCTTTTTACGTGCATGTCCTGTAGCAGGTTCACAATCTCGCTTACATTTTTGCTAAACAGCTTGGGCTTTACCGGAGTGTGACCCTTGGGCAGCTTTTTACGATTTTCCTTGTCATAATTCCACTTGTTACCCAGGGGTTTGTCATCCTTCATCAACACAGAGTATTGCCTGCGTAACTTGCGATAAAAGTTCTCCATGACCATGGATTTATCGGCTTCGAAATAATTCGCAATCGCAACCTGCGGAATTAAAAAGTGTTCGGAATCCACAACGGAATACTCAATCTCGAGTTTTTCACAAAAGCTTTCGAGCTGCTGTTGTACGCGGTATTCATCCGGGTACATATATTCAAACCTGGTGAAGCCCTTGTCCTTGATCAGTCTGGATAAATTTTCTGTGAGCGATTGGCTGTTTTCAGGCTTATCCAGTGTGAGATAGATTGATGCATGCCCCCTATCTGAAAGCCAGCTGGAAAAACTGCGCATGGCTGAAAAAAATGCCACCATTTTTTGGATGTGATGGACCACATAATCGGTTTCCTGACGTACTTCCATCATCACGTAACACACGGAATCATCCAGTGTTTCAAACCAGGAGTGCTGGTGGTTTAATTGATCGCCAAGAATGAGTCGCAGGGTTTTAAGCTTCATGCGTGCGCCTTACTTTAGGATTTCTTGCGGATTGCTTGCGGATGTCTTGTGGATTTAACGGCCGAGGTTTTTTTCCGCGACAACGCTGACTGCAATACTCAACGTTTTCCCAGTCCTTGCGCCATTTCTTACGCCAACTAAAGGGACGCTGGCAGACCACACAAAGCTTTGACGGTAGATGGGGTTTTTTATGCATTAAGGGATATTCTGATTTAATCCCGCAAATGTCAAATTACACTAGTCAGGTATGACCGGCTTACCGCTATGAAAATGGAATTCACTATCCACGGCCTGGATCAATTGCGCTTCCTGGTCTAACAAGAATTGGACTTTTTGATCAAACTCTTCAGAGCTAAACACATCCGCACTGTATGTTTTGGCCAATTCCAGATAATGCTCAAAATGCCGCGCTTCCGAGGCCAGTAATCCACGGTAGAACTTGGCCAATTCACTCTCGTCGTTCTGATCCAGGTAAGGAATAAGCGCTGCAAAGCGTTCACAGGAACGCGCCTCGATGATGCCGCCGACAATCAACAATTCTGGCAAGCGATGAGGTTCTTCAAATGCCACATGCTGCATCAGGGAACCGGCGTATCTTGAGGGTTTAAGAATGGTAAGTTGAATATTCCGTTGCTGAATTATTTTCAACACTTGCTCGTAATGACGCAGTTCTTCACGCGCCAGACGCGACATGCGATAACAGATATCCGCCTTTTCTGAATACCGAAACATCAGACTGATGGCGGTTGAGGCCGCTTTTTTTTCGCAATTGGCGTGATCGATCAATAGTTCCGGCAGTTTCGTACACGCGGTTTGTAACCAGGCATCCGGTGTCAGGCAATGCAAGAACTCACTGATCGCAACGGGAACTTGTGAGTGTTGATCGGGGTTTAGCTTATTGACTTGAGACTGCACTATTACTGTCACTTTCATGTGCCAGACGATCCAGGGTTGCCAGCAGATCCGGCATTTGGATCGGTTTGGTTAGAAACTCGGAAAATCCGGCGGCAAATAATTCTTCGCGTTCGTTCTTCTTATGCGATGCGGTTAGTGCAATGATCGGGTTTGTGTAGCCTTCATTGCGTAAAAACTGGACCAGTGCCCGCCCATCCAGAATGGGCATGTGCAGATCGGTAATGACCAGGTCGTAAACCCGTGCTCTGGAATAAGCCAAAGCCAGATGACCATTTTCGGCAATCGTCACTTCGAACCCCGAGCGTTGCAAAAGAATTTTTAACAGATTACTGATGTCCGGATTGTCTTCTGCCAGCAAGATCGTTTTGATCTCTTTAGCCATTTGCAATTCCGTGACTGTCATCTGCTGGGTTTTTTGATAGATATAATCTTCTTCTGCCGCACGAATTGGTAACTTAACGATGAAAGTACTTCCTGTACCTAATGTCGATTCAAGTTCAATTTTGCCACTCATACGGCTAACCAGTTGCCGGGTGATACTTAATCCTAATCCGGCACCGGAAATTTTTGCGCTGTCGTGTAAACGTTGATACGGCTTGAATATATTCTCTTGTTCGAGTTCGGGAATACCGGGGCCGCTATCGCAAACCATGAAAACAAAGTGTCCGTCTTCCTCATCCAGATTGATCGAGACCTCACCTTCTTGAGTAAATTTAATTGCATTGGCAAGTAAATTGATCAAAATTTGCCTGACACGAACATTGTCCATAAACGCAAAACGCTCACAGCGGGCCGAAATACTCGCCGAGAATGACAGAGCCTTGGCCCCGGCAAGCGGCGCCATCACCGCCGACACTTCGTTGAGTAATTCTTCCAGGGAAATATTATTTAACTGCAATTTAAACTGGTTAGATTCGAACTGGGATTGATCAAGTAAATTCTCGACCAGGGAAAGTAAATGTTGTGAGGCACGTTCTATTGCACCCAGATGCTCCTGGGT
Source organism: Gammaproteobacteria bacterium (assembly GCA_013001575.1). Classification (NCBI taxonomy): domain Bacteria; kingdom Pseudomonadati; phylum Pseudomonadota; class Gammaproteobacteria; species Gammaproteobacteria bacterium. The sequence goes on along the minus strand of JABDMI010000029.1, from coordinate 101,125 downwards.
TTCCGGAGTGAGTCCGCGTTGCTCACTGATGAGTTCGGTATACCCCATGATTGAGGTAAGCGGGGTGCGGAATTCATGCGACATGCCGGCAATAAATTCCGATTTGGAAATATTTTCACTACTGAGTGTTGACTTGGCCTGTTTGAGCTCGGTGATCAACTGCTTGTTTTGTTCGACCATCAGGGTCAATTCGTTGCCGCGTTGTTGATTCTCACGACGACGTTCGATGGATCCTTCTGTCGAAACGAATAAAATATAGCGTTTGCCGCGTGAGGTCGGGGTAAAGTAAATATCGGCATGATTGTTGGGGCTAACATTGACGTCGCGCATGACCCATTCTTCATCAATGGGCAATCCAAGCAGAAAATCCACTTCTAACAGGTCAAAACCGATGTGCCAGTCGTGCAGGCCGTAAAACTCGTTATTGCCCCACATGTGAACCAGTTTTCCCTGGGGATCTACCTCGCCACAGAACAAGGTATAGGCATGAAACAGGTTTGCTAATATCTCGCCAGATAGTTGGGACGGCAATTTATTCATATTGTGCTAACTATGATGCTTGCAAAAGTTCTGTGAGCTTAATAAAAGCCTGCTCGATCTGATCGCCGGTTTTTGCACTGGTAATGAATATCGGTATGCCTTCTTTACGTAAATTTTCGATTGTGGCGTCATCGATCTGCCAACTATCTTCGAGATCGGCTTTATTCAAAAGCATGACAAAAGGTAATTCACCATAACGCGCTTCAATCGAGGTGCGCAGCGCCATTGCAGTATCGAGAGTAATAGAGCGTGTGCCATCGACTACTAACAAATAGCCGGCCGAACCGCGTAAATAGGTAAATTCAACATTACCGAATTTATTCCGGCCAGCAATATCCCAGATAACCATTTTCACTTTTTGATCAGCCGAATCGACTTCTTTAGTATCGACCTTGACACCGATGGTGGTCTGGTATTTTTCTGAATAAACATTATGCACAAAGCGGGATACAGAGCTGGTTTTACCAACGCCGAAATCACCAACCATGCAGATTTTTCTTGATATAGTTTCCATTGTTGTATGGCCCGGTTTTTTTATAGTTATTGTTATTTACTGAACGGCTTTCAGCAAATACATTATTTTATTACGTCTTCCAATAGGGATCTATCCAGGTTCAAAGTAATGCTCACTTTCCTTTGTTCTTCATTGACCACGCCACGTGCGCCTGAAATCTCGCCGGCGCGTACAAAGAGCCAGTTTGAGCGTACCCCCAGGCCGACTAAACGACCCTTGATGTACAAGGCACGTTCCAATAACAATTCAGTATTTTGCGTATCGGTACCGGTATTATCGGTAAAGCCGGTTAACACAATTTCCGGTTCGAGTTGCAGAGCTTCAAGTTGCGAACCGTATTCCTTAAGTTGAGCAGAAATGTTTACCAGCTTGTCCTCTTCGCCTTCAGCTAGACGTGTGCGCCACACAAAATGAATACTCTCATTATTAAGCGCATTATGAACCTGTTGAATACGATTTACTTCAGACACTAACAGTACTGATTTTTCAACAGAATTTAATCCCTCGATTTGTGTATCGATGTTTTCAAGTGTCTGTCTCCAGGCGTATGGCGCCTCACCCTGAACTTTAAGTGTCCCGTCTTGTACTGTCATGAACACTGACTCAGGCGGGTTTAATAATTCATTGGCTTTTTCCAACAATTTTTCATCTGAATAAACAATTTTTCCAAAATCCAATTGATTAACGCCAAGCATGCCATCCAGATTCTCTTCAGCCATTTGCTTGAATTCAGGACTGACCGCTCCCGAGAATATCACTACACCATCGTCGCTCAATTCAAGTTCAACACCCTCGGGTAGAGTGATCTGCGATGTGATCCGCTGCTGCTGAATTTTCTTTTCGAGTGAATGAAAAGGTTGTAAATTCAAATCCAGTTTTTCGGCTGCGAAGCCGATGCTTGCTGCCAGTTGTTCCGGCTTCACCGCACTTGCATCACGCAGGCCCTTAATTTGCAAACGGCCTTTGGCGATATCACTGGAGGTAATGAATATGCCAGGCTCTTGCTCCAGTGCTGCAACGTATTTGGACGCTTTATCTTGAAACTGGTATTTTTGCCAACCGAACCACAGAGCAGCCGCCAGGCCCAAAAGTAAAATAATTCCAAATGCGCCCATGCCTTTTTTCTTAGCAACACTGTCTTCACCATCTTTAGCCTGCTGCAATAAGCAGTCATCCAATAGTGGTTCGATCGCATTCAGTTTGTCGTTGGGGGTACCATCGTAGGATTCAAGGGCTTCGGCATATTGCAAATGAATGCGCTCAAGCACCTCGGTCAATTCATCGCGTAACCCGCGTGGCGGCACCCCGTTGATCACACAGGCGAGCATGGCATGTGGGCCCTGCATGGTCCACAAAGTATATTTTCCAATGTCGGCCGTCTCCAGGGTGCCCTCTTGTTCATCTCCAAATGATTCTTTGACGAAATCCTGAATTGCGGTGAGCATGGCCGAGATAGCATCGTCGTCTTTACGTACGGCATCAGTACGGTGTGCGTCTGATATTAGCAAGCCGGTATTTGGCTGGATCAAGTAAGCGTGATCCACCTGGTATTCGAGATTCTTTTGAATCAAAAACTGGGCATAAGGGATGCCTGCCTTTTTAGCTTGCATGCGCCATTTAAAACTTTTTACCGAGGTTTTTTCTTCAATCGCCTGGTTGATTGATTCACTGAACGCTTTCAATGTTTCAGCAATGGACTTTCTTATGGCCGGACCAATGACGGGGAACAATGCATCGGCAAAAGTTTTCGGGTCACGATTGATCGAGTCTTTTAAACATTCCTCAACCGGCATGCGTAATGCCTTGTTTAAGCGATCTCCGTCAGCATGACTGCGTCCGATTGATTCAGGCAACACATCTGCCATATCAGCAACCCGACTTTCACGTTTCTCAATGCGTCTGGTCAGCGCATCCAGGGCACGCTTTTCATTACTAAACAGTATATCTTTGATCTGATCGATCTGATTCACAGACATATCCCGACTAACTCAAACAAAAAAAGAAAATAACCAGACTGGACTATTCAGAGTCTGGCAAGTCAAAATCACGGTTCAAGCGTAAAGCCAGCTCGGTGAACAATTCGGCCAGATCAGAACGTGCAACTTTGATGTCTTGTAACTCACGTGCTTCTTTACTGATATTTGTCATTAATTCGTCACGGGTGTTGCGTACCATTTCCAATAACTCATTACCCTGTTCGTGCAAACTGCTGCGTAAGGTTCTGGCTTCGGCGGCATTTTGCTGCTCAGTATCGGCAAACTTGTTGTCTGTCTGCTTTTGCAGATTTTGCAATTCTTTCACGCCTTCTTCGCGATCCTGTTTGCGTTCGGTTTTTTCTGCATGCAATTTATTGGACAAATCTTCAAATTCTTTACGAATGTAATTGTCCAGATTCTCGAAGCGTTTAAAAACATCCTGGCTAAGCCTCTCAATGTCACTGACCAAACGATCTTCAAGACGGGCAAAGCGCTTGTCATAATCACGCATATTGCCGCCGAATAAAATATCACGGATCTTCTCGACATTATTATCGGATAACTGGTCAGAAATTTTAGCTTCCTGGTTATCTGCATTCTTGGTACTCATAACAAACCTCTACATACTATTTTGTTTAAATATAAATTCTGTGGACTGATAAATTGTCACGCTTTTGCATGCAACTCGGAATCATCGTTTTTTTCAAGACGATAGCCGTGCTGATAAATTGCATTTAGCTGCCATCCGTTATCCTGGCCGATCTTTAGTTTTTTACGCAAACGACTCACGTGGGTGTCAACTGTGCGGGTGTTCATATCCATTGTGGTAAAACCCCAAATGGATTGCAGGATATGCGCTCTAGATACAACCCGCCCGGCACGCGAGAACAAAAATCTGGCCAGATCGTATTCGCGATGCGTGAGTTCAATCGCTTCATCACCTAATACAACGGTTGTGCTATCACCGCGAAACTCGTACGGACTCGCTTCCGGTAATTGGTCTTCGTTCATGCCGAGCACCCGACGCGTAACCGCCGTAACCCGCGCAAGCAATTCAAGTTTTCTTAACGGTTTTGCCATGAAATCATCGGCACCTTTTTCCAGTGCTTCCACCACATCTTTTTCCTGGTCTTTTTGGGTCACGAACAAGATTGGCGTGTAGGTTTTCAAGGTGGTACGAACATGGGTCATAACCTCGATTCCGCTGACGCCGGGCAGTAACCAGTCCAGGATCATTAGATCATAACTGTCGCGACCGATGCTTTTCAAAAAATCCTTGCTCGAGGAAAAATGCATAACCACATGACCGGCCGACTCCAGCCAGTTCTTCACTACGGCAGATTGGTCCAGATCATCTTCTAAATAGGCGATTCTCATTATGCTTTTGATTCCTTGTTATTGATTTTGTTGAATTTTCATAATTTGTAACCATTCATATTCTTATATTTTGTCCAAATAATCAAGCAAGTCCTGAGCGGTTTGTAGGCGGTCGGCCGGGTCTTTGGCCATTAACAAATTGATCAATTGCTGGTAGCGCGATAAGCGTTCAGATAAAAAGGGGATATCCGCATGGCTGTGTTTATAGATGACAGCCAAAGGCGTTGCCGCAACATAGGGTTTTTTACCCATCAGCATCTCATAGAAGATTACTCCCAGGCTATACAGATCGCTGCGTTCATCAACCGGGTCTCCATGTCCTTGCTCAGGGCTCATATAGTAAGGTGTGCCAAAAATTTCGCCCGTCAATGTCAGATCTATATCGACTTGAGTCTGCTTGGCCAGGCCAAAATCGATCAAGGCGATACTGTCATCTTCACGCACCATGACATTGGCCGGTTTTAAGTCGCGGTGCAATATACCCACTTGATGCAACGCACACATTGCCTCGGTCATTTGACGTAAATAGGTAATTGCCAAAGAGGCCGACATAACTTCTTTGAGCCGTTTTTTCAGGTCACCCCGGGCAAAATATTCCATCGCGATAAAGGCTTGATCGGCCGATGCCCCGTGGGAATAGATTTTTACGATATTCGGGTGATTCAGTTTGGTAATCACTTCATACTCTTGTATAAAGCGTTCAAACGCACTGGCCGACTCATTTTGGCTCTCGGGAATTTGCAACAATACCTTCAGAACTACTTCTTTATCAAGATTATCGCTATGCGCCAATAAAACCGAAGACGACATTCCACGCGACAAGGGTTTAATGATGCGATAGCCGGGAATATCGATGTCACTCGGTGCTTTGTCATCCTTATCCCGGTTTTTATCAAACAGGGCTGAATCCTGTTTACCTTTGCGGACTGCGTTTTTAATCGCCTGGACAATAAATTCGTGGGTGATCTTTTGCTTGGGAATGTAATCTTCAGCCCCGGACTTGATCGCTTTTACGGCCAGCAACTCATCACCTTTTGCGGTCATGAATATGATTGGCGGGAATCCGGGCCGCTGTTTGAAATGACGTAGCCAATCGAGACCATTCTCTTCCCCGAGCTCATGATCCAGGAGAACCACATCGTAGCCAGAGCCGGTAAAGTGGTTCGGGAGCTTACCCTGGGTCACCGGGTCATGCTCAACCACAACCGCGTCGGGCCACTGTGTTGTAATGTGGTGCGATAGCAACATACGAAAATCGTTGAAATCGTCAATAATGAGAGCTTTTAGGGACATAAGTAGCCAATTACCAGGTGAATTGCGCAACATTTATTATATATAACAGCTCATTATGCCAGAAAGCCAAGGTAAATTCTGTTAGCTTGCAAATATATAAAGTACTAACTTTTAGAATAGATTGAATCGAAGTGAGTAATTTTTATGCGCCTGTATACGTAATCAGGAAAGCTTGTAAGGCATCGATATGTTGTGCAATTTGATCAGCTTGTTTGGCCAAGGCGCTGGTTTCCAGTTCGCCGCCTATGTGACTTATATCGGCAAGACTATATAATCCGCCAGAACCTCTGAGGTTATGGCCAATGATACGGATCTTTTCAAATTCTTCGTCTTCCAGCAATCGCTTTAGTTGAAAAACCTCTAGCTCTCGGCGCTGGATGTAACCGGGTAATAAATTTTTTACGACCTCGTCGTGTTCTTCGATTTTATGATCTTTTTCACTCATCCCGAAATCCCTGATTATTTATAAGATCACGCTTATCCAAATCCGTAACTTTTAACTTCATCGTCATCTTCGTCTGCGTCATCCATTTCTCTTTTGGATTTTGCAGCATCCGAACGAAAGGTTTCCAGGTTACTTAAGTAATCTTCTGTCACGTCGCCAGTGATATATTCACCCGAAAAACACGAGGTATCAAATTGGGAAATGTCTGATGAGTAATGCGAAACCGCATCCACCAGGTCAGGCAAATCCTGGTATACCAACCAGTCGGCCCCGATCATGTCACACACCTCTTCTTCGCTTCGCTCGTGTGCAATTAATTCAGTGGCTGCCGGCATGTCGATACCGTACACGTTTGGAAATCTTACTGGCGGTGCGGCCGAAGCGAAATAAACTTTTTTAGCGCCCGACTCTCTGGCCATTTTAATGATCTGTTCCGAAGTATTCCCGCGTACGATCGAGTCATCGACCAATAATACATTTTTGTCTTTGAATTCCAGATCAATAGCATTCAGCTTGCGCCGAATAGAGCGTTTACGCATGCCCTGGCCCGGCATAATAAAGGTACGGCCAATGTAGCGATTTTTTATAAAACCTTCGCGCAAAGTTACATCCAGTGCATTGGCCAGCTCCAGGGCACTGGTCCGACTGGTGTCTGGAATAGGTATGACCACATCAATGTCGTGATCGGGCTTAAGTTTCAGGATCTTCTCGCCAAGCTTTTGACCCATCCGCAAACGTGCTTTATACACTGAAATATTATCGATTACAGAATCGGGTCTGGCGAGATAAACGTATTCAAAAATACATGGACTGGCCAAGGTTTTTTGTGCACAGGATTGAATATGCAATTGTCCGTCCAGATCAATATAGATCCCCTCACCCGGACCAACATCTCGAATTAGTTCAAAACCCAAAGAATCCAATGCCACACTCTCGGAGGCGATCATGTATTCATGTTTCCCGTTATCAGCAAGTCGCTTTCCAAACACCAGTGGTCGAATGCTGTTGGGATCCCGAAACGCCACAATGCCATGTCCGAGTATCATGGAGATAACCGCATAGCCACCTTTGCAGCGTTTATGCACATTTGAAATTGCGGTAAAGATCTCTTCGGCGTTCAGGGAACGCTTGCCAAAACGGTCAAGCTCATGTGCAAATACATTAAGCAATACTTCGGTGTCGGAATTTGTATTCAAATGACGATGATCTTGCGATTCGATCTCATTACGCAATTCTTCTGCATTGGTGAGATTCCCATTATGGGCAAGACAAATTCCGAATGGTGAATTCACATAAAAGGGTTGAGCTTCCTCCGAGCTGGAACAACCAGCGGTCGGATAGCGTACATGGCCCAAGCCTATATTTCCACGTAATCGCAACATATGGCGAGTATGGAAAACATCGCGCACCAGTCCATTGCTTTTACGCATATTCAATTTCTTGCCATCCAGGGTAACAATGCCGGCGGCATCCTGTCCGCGGTGTTGTAATACCGTAAGCGCATCATAAATAGATTGATTCGCAGCTGATTGACCAAATAATCCGACGATTGCACACATAATTTAATTTTGCCTAGAGCTTGATAATAATTTGATAAATTCGGGAATATCCATTTATTCGGGGGTAGCATCCAGCTCGTTGCTTGCTTCAGAATCCGCTTCTGGAGATTGTTCGTCAGTAAGATCTGGACTTGTTGCATCCGGGTCTTGTGAATTTTGCTGTACCGGGTCTGGTGGCGCCGGTTTACTCTCACCTGGAATTTCATCCTGCCCGGGTAAATGTTTTTTGTATTTATCCGGTGTGATGTTTTCCAAAAAGGCGGCTGCAGCTTGTGCCTGTGGTCTTAGTTTTGAATTTTGCCACCAGATCTCTTGTTGTACCGTTGCGCTACTTCCCAAAAACATGGTGAGCAATGCAACGATCAAGGCGCCGCGTGCAGCTCCGAACAACATTCCCAGAAATCGATCAGAGCCGGTAAGTCCGGTTTTTTCCACCATTAATGACAATATGAAATTCGCCAGGGCACCGAGCAACAAGATTGAAAAAAATATCACTCCGCCGCTGATAAGGTTTTGCACGATCAGTGATTTTGTTACCGGCAGATCATTTACAAAGGGGATAAAGGGAACAATTTTTGGTGCGAGTGCACCGGCAAAGGTAAATGCAGCCCAAATAGCGATCAACCAGGAAACCAGGGAAACCACTTCTTTAAAAAACCCGCGAAACAAACTAATGAGGGCTGATACCCCAAGACACGCAATTACAAAGTAATCAAAAAAAGTCATTTACTAATAACCGTAATGCTGTTTGTTTGTGAATTTGAATTTGCCTTAAAAACAGGCATCTGTGGGTGACAAGATAGTCGCATGATAACAAATCCTTTTAGGACTTGTTGCTTACTCTTGAGAGAACACATGCCTGGATTATGGATGCGCCCTGACTTTGCCGGAAACCCCGGCTTGAGAAAGTCTTTGCATAAGCTTTTCAGCTCTTGCGCGGTCTTTTTCCGGGCCCACACGCACGCGGTACATGATGCTATTGTCTTGAGTGGTATAACGGCTCAAAAATGCCGGAAAACCCTTGGCTTTTAGCCGGGAGACCTCTTTTTCCGCATTATTTCGTTGCCCGAAGCTTCCCGTTTGCACAACCCATGCACTACCTGGATCGCCGGCAACGCGTTCAATCTCGTTTTTAGTAAGAGTGGCGGGTAAACTTTGTTGTTTGGTTTCATTCAAATCAGGGCTGATGCTCAGTTCTGGTGACTGCCCGCTATTTTCCTTATCGGGTTTTGGCATAGACTGGTCTTGAACCGACGTTTTTTGATCAGGTGTTGAGGTAGAAGTCGAAATCGCGGAGCCTTGTGTAGCTTGCGAACTGACAGGCACTGGAATGCTAACCCGTTTTAATGTTCCCTCTGCCATGTCCATGCTATGGGTAAGCGGTTCGGGAACTGGCAACTCCAGTTTCTGATCTTCGGATGTGTCAGGCTGTTGACCATCGAGAATAAATGGAATAATTAATACCGCGATAAAAAGCAGTACCGCCATTCCAACCAAACGTTCTTTAATCTTTTGATCCATTGTGCAATTTAATAATAATTAATAAAAAAGGAAGCGTCCAGATTCTTCATTATACGTGAGCTTTTTAAGCTTAGGCAGTTGCCAAACAATCCAGCGCAGCAGCAACCGTATAAAAAGAGCCACACACCAGGATATGCCGGAGTGCATGCTCTTGCGCCTGGTCACACGCTTCATTGACTGAGGCAAATACATTGATATATTCTTTCTCGATATTACATTCAGTTGCAATTTGGGCCAATTCACTTGCCGGACGGGCGCGTGAACTGGCCAGATCTACAAAAATCCAGTTGGAAACATAAGGTTTTAGGATCTCGATACAGGCTTGTGCATTTTTGTCTTCCAGCATGCCAAAAATAATATTAACTTTCTGGGGAGCTGCAATACTCTCGAGATTCTGTGTCAGCTGTTTAAGCGCCGCAGGATTATGGGCAACATCCAGGATCCAGGTTTTATTTAAAACCTCTTTGACCTGACATCGGCCTGTAAGTCGAACATGCTGCAGTCCATGATTAATGTTATTTTCACTAATTTTAATAAAGTCAGAGGCTCGTATTGCACTGATAACTGCCGCGGCATTTTGAATCTGTATTGCTCCGGATAAAGCAGGTAGAGCATATTTAAAGGTGCCTGTTTTATCCGACCAAGTCCAGGAGTTCCCTTGCTCGCCTGAAACTACTGAGAAAAGGTAGTCTTTGCCATTTTCGATCAGAATGGCGCCAATACTTAGTGCATAAGCGTGGAGCGTATCCGGCATATTGGATTCCGCCAAAATACAGGGTTTATCTGGCCGCATAACGCCGGCTTTCTCAAATGCAATACTGGCAATATCATGACCCAGCCAATTCTGATGATCCAGAGCGATGGAGGTAATAATTGAGACATCGGCATCTACTGCGTTAACTGCATCCAGGCGGCCACCCAAGCCCACCTCTAATATGGCAACATCGACCTGCGCTTCGGCAAACAATAACAATGCGGCGAGTGTGGCGTATTCGAAATAAGTAAGTTTGATACCCGTTGGTTGAACTTGATTGGCAGCCGTTTGGATCTTGTTAAATGCAGCGACGATGTGATCATCACTACTATTGTTCTGGGCGATACTTATACGCTCGTTAAATTGCTGTAAATGAGGCGAGGTATAACGACCAGTCAAATAATCAGCACCTGTGAGGATTGAATCAAGCATGGCCACACTTGAGCCCTTACCATTCGTGCCCGCCACAGTGAAAATCTCATAGGGTGGTTTACTCAGACCTAACTTTTGCAATACCTGCCGACATCGTCGGGTGCCAAGGTCGATATGATCAACACTACTACTATTTAAATTCAACCAGTCTTCAGGTTGTTGACTGTTGTTTGGATCACCCACTTGAGCTTAATCAGTTCCCGCAGCTTGGGTAACTTCTGCCGCTTCAGTCACGGCTTGTTCGTCCGGTAGTTGCAAGAGCAAGCGTAAAATTTTTGCTATTTGTCCAGCCATTTTGCGACGATCCACAATCTGGTCGATCATGCCATGCTCAAGTAAAAACTCGCTGCGTTGAAATCCTTCCGGCAGATCCTCACCAACCGTTTGTTTAATAACGCGCTGGCCGGCAAAACCAATCAGTGCCTTTGGTTCAGCCAAATTCAAATCCCCTAACATCGCCAGGCTAGCCGACACGCCGCCAGTGGTTGGGTCGGTCATCACAGAAATGAATGGAATACCGGCCGCTTTCAAGCGTGCCAGACTGGCACTGGTTTTGGCCATTTGCATTAATGAAAATAATGCTTCTTGCATGCGTGCTCCACCGCTGGCAGAAAAACAGATCAGTGGCAATTTATCTTGCAAGGCTTTTTCAGCTGCCAGGGTAAATTTCTCACCAACAACCGAGCCCATTGAACCACCCATGAATGAAAATTCAAAGGCACAAGCAACGACGGGAATATTTTCAAGCGTTCCCTGCATAACGATCAAAGCGTCTTTCTCGCCGGTTTTTTTCTGGGCCTGAACCAAACGATCCCGGTATTTTTTACTGTCACGAAATTTTAAAGGGTCGGTTGATTCCAGTTCAGCAAATAACTCCACTGCATCCTTGTCGAGAAAAATCTCCAATCGGTTGCGAGCATGTATGCGTTGGTGCGCATTACATTTTGGGCACACAAAATGATTTCGTTCCAGCTCAGTGCGATATAAAACAGAGCTACATTGTGCGCACTTGCTCCATAAGCCTTCGGGCACGCTGCGTGTCCGGTTCTCGGTTTTAATGCGTGAGGGGATAATTTTATCGAACCAGCTCATTTAGGATCCTGTTTTAATAGTGTTTTACTCATGAATATAACAATTTATCAGAGTCTGACCTGGCTGGGTAGCGTTGGCAACGAAAATTTCTCGGGATATTCAACACTGTGTAAATATAAGCCATCTGGTGGCGCGGTGGGCCCGGCTAAAGTACGATCTTTTTTATGCAAAATCGCCTGCATCCACTCGGGTTCACATTCACCTTTGCCAACTTTGAGCAAACTACCAACTATATTTCTTACCATGTGATGCAAAAAAGCATTGGCTTTAACCTTGAGTATTATCCAGTTATCATCGCGCTGCACAGAAATTGAATGAATTGTGCGTATTGCCTTATGCGACTGACATTGTGATGAACGCAGTGCATTAAAATCATGCTTGCCCAACAAGAATTGTGACGCTTGCTGCATTAGCTCGGCATTTAAAGGATGATAAATCCAGGTTGCGCGATTTAGATACACTGCGTTACGCGTCAATCTATTGTAAATATGATATTGATAAGTACGTGACACGGCTGAAAAACGGGCATGAAAATCATTTCCCACCTGACGCACCCAGTAAACCGATGTATCCGCAGGTAATAATGTATTCAGGCCCAGTAACCAACTTCGTTCATCACGTTTTGCCGTGGTCTCAAAATGCACAACTTGGCCACGTGCATGTACACCTGTATCGGTACGCCCGGCACAGATTGTTTTTATTGGATGGTCTGCGACCTGACTGAGCGCTTTTTCGATTTCCGATTGCACACAGCGCATACCGTCCTGGCTCTGCCAGCCAAAATAATCTGTACCCAAATATTCTATGCCGAGGGCAATTTTAACTGGTTCCATTGATTTTAATTTATCAACTGATAATTGCATCTACAAATGACTGGATGCTTGTAGAGCATAATAGTTACAAGCTTGGAAATGTTTGTCCAGAAAAAATCACGCCTGTTATTACTAACATGGACGTGATTATTAAATGAGAAAGCGTGTGGAAACAGATATATAAATTTTTGTCTTTGAAATTAGCCTAAAGTAATCAAAATATCTTTTGCTTCACTGCGTTGGGCATCGTTGCCCTCTTCAATGACTTCCTGCAAAATACCTTTGGCATTATCCGGATCATCCATTTCGATATATGCACGTGCCAGATCAAGCTTTGTGCCTACTTCATCGACCGCATCTGCATCACCCAATCCGCCAAGTATATCTGGCCCACTATCACTAAGACCCATGGCTGAGAGTTCATCATCACTCAAGGTTGCGGTTTCGGTATGCTGGTCATCATCCACGACCTGGAACTCTGTCGAGAATCGATCTTCTGATTTGTCTTTATCCAGAATAGACTCAAGTTGCATAGTACCGGAATCAGTATCCGAGACCCCGTCGGGCAACATACTTTGCAATGTATCGTCGGCAAATGCCTCTTCACCCGACTCACCGAACATTTGCTCAAGATCCAGGTCCAAGGCACCTTCCGTCGTACTTTCAAGACCATCGTCTAAAATCAGGTCAAGGCTATCGCTGGCCTTCATTTGTTTGGTTGATTCGTCTGCTACTGATCCCAGCGCTTCTGAAAAGTCATGCTCAGCACTAGCGTCTTCTGAAGCACTTTGATCAAAGTCAGGAGCATCTGCAATTACATCGATGTCATCCGACTTATCAAGATCAAAACCAAAATCTTGTGTGGTTTCAGATTCATCATCATCCGATTCATTCAAATCCGCCGCACCCAGATCAAGATCACTAAAATCCAGATCAACGTCTGCCGCTTCTTTGTTTGATGGAGAACCAATGTCCAGATCCAGTATGTCTGCGATCTTGACCTCTTCGGTCATGGTCAGATCATCATTTTTAAGTTCAGCCATGATAGTTGGATCAATGTCTTCAAGCTCGGCTACTTCTACCGCATCGGTATCACCCGGGTCCCAGCTGGCAATCGGAGACTCTGCAGTATCTTCACCGCTACTCTCGCTTATTCCCTCAACTCCACTCAAGGTAGCGTCAAGATCCATACTGAAATCTTCTATTGCTTCTTCAAGGTCAACCGGGGCATCTGGCAAGTCGAGATCCAGATCCAGGTCCAGGGCATCATCACTGGCGGCCACTCCTGCTACGGGCGCATCAGGTAAGCCAAGTTGCTCGTCCAGATCCAGGGCAAACTCATGTTCTTCTGCTGATTCTTCACCACTTTCCAGGACTGACTCAAGGTCATCATCAGATTCACCATCGTCGAACTCTTCTTTGCTGCTCTCGTCAGCAGCGCCAAGATCCAGATCTACTTCTGCCGGGGTTTCATCCTGAGGAGCATCGCCACCAAATAAACTTTGATCGATATCGAGTTGATCAACCTGAATTGAGCCGGTTTCATCAAGCTTGAAATCCAGTCCGTCATCAAGTCCGGGCGCTCCAACATCTCCACTGAATAATTCATTTTCAGGAGCGAGCTGTTTGCCCATAATGACTATGTTTTCCCAGGAGCCCTGGTGATTATCCTTAGCTTCTTTTTTTATTTCGCTCGCATAGCGGGCAAACTCTTCTTTGTTTCCAGATACAAAGAAAACTTCCAGAAGTTTTTCTTTGAATTCAAAACTGTCATTTTCGGTAATCGCCGTTTGCATTAACTCGGCGGCCTGATCGTAGAGCCCATAGGCCATATGGAAATCCGTTTCAGCCAAGGGGTCATTCTGATCAAGCTGTAAACTCGTGCTACTCGCATCTGCCAAGGTGGTATCTTCAAACGGCAGCGCCTGGTCGCTCTCAATGCTTTCGCCACCATCCAGAGCTTCCATTTCCTGGGTTGTATGCGTGGTTGTTACCTGTAGTTCGCCGGTTAGATCCAGATCGACAGGTTCAGTGGGAGCTTCGGGCTCATCTGGCGCATCCAGGCTTAATGGTGGTTCAATTCCCGCCTCTTCAAAGGAGGTTTCACCGACTTCAATTTCGGAAGACAGACCAGTATCTTCGTATTTACTACTGATCTTGGTTTTCACTTTTTCAGCAATGCTTTCAGCGGCCAGATCCAGATCATCATCAACAAACAATGTATCCCGCGAGGGGCCTTTTTTAATTTTCCGGTAAGCAAACAAACCACCGCCACCGACTAACAATAGGCCACCCAGGCCAAAGGCGATTTTCTGAAGTAATCCGGCCAGATCAAAAGCAGACTCTGGTTGGGAAACATTAACTACTGGAATTTCCGGTTCAGTGGGCGTGTCAATTGTTGCGTCGATTTCGCCGCCACCGGTCGTTGTATCAGGAATACTGGTGCCTGCCCCGGTATCAGTAGCGATTTCTGTGCCTGCGCCAGTTGTTGTATCCACGCTACCAGTATTTGTATTGTCAACCGGGAGGCCATCCAGTGTGGTATCCGTGGTGCCAATTTGATATTGTTGTTTCAGTTGCTCTTTGAGAGCGTTCATTTCATTGTTTTGTAATGCCAGCAGTCGCTCAAATTCTGCAACTTTTTGTTCAAGTTCTTGAATACGTGCTTGACCTGCGGCGTCGACTGAGCCACTGGCATTACCATCACCGCTGCCCGCACTCAGAGTCTGGTCAGTACTGAGATCCGGCACCTTGAGCACCAAAGTTCCACCTTCATCACGAGCCAACGGTGAAGCACCGCTGTTAGAACTTGCACTGGAACCTGCGTCTTGACCGGAAATGCTACCACTACTGGCGCTTAGCGAGGTGCTGGTACCACGACCTACAGATTCACGCCAGGATCGAGTTTGTGCACGCACCTCTTCATTGGCAATTTCGCGGGTGATGCGGCTAATTGCAACTCGATCGGGGATACGCAATACCCGATTCGCTTTCAAACGGTTGATGTTGCCGTCGAACGCTTCTTGATTGGTTCGGTAAATTGCCATCATGGTCTGATTAACGGAGAACGAACTATCCGGCTTCATGTCATTGGCAATTTCCCACAAGGTGTCCCCACGGCGAACTTGATAACTTTGCCCGGACTCTCCACCAACTTCTTGACGATAACGATCACCCGGATAGGTTTGTGGTGGTAAGCCAACTCGTACTTCATCACGCTGCACGTTGCCTTGTGCAACAGAAGAACTCTCTGTGCCCGTTACAGCCGGGGCAACATAGGGTGTGGTCTCAGTTGCACTTGAGGATTGCTGGGATGGTATAAATAAAGGTGGATCTACGAGAACCGTATATTCACGCAGAATTCGGCCTTGTGACCAATTTGCTTCCATTAAAAAAGTTAAAAACGGATCCTGCACAACTCGACTGGATGTCACTCTAACAACACGACTGCCGTCCGGTTTGTTGACTACTTGAAATTGAAGGTCATTAAGTATCGAGATCAATTCGACATCGTAACGATCAAAAACTTCTTTATCTGGCACCGACAAGATCAAACTGGACAATTCATCCCGGGTTGCAGAAGTGATCTGTACTTCAGCGTCTAATGGTTGATTAAGATTGGAATGAATGGTGATCTCACCCAGTCCCAGACCAAAGGCCAACGGGGTGAGCACCAAGGAGGCTGCTAGCCCCAATAACCATTTAAAACTTAAGCGATTTGCCATACTGATCCCTATGCTACGGGCCCCCTCTTGGAAATTGAAAAAAGCGGGCGCGATTAGCTGAATAAAATACTTTATGTAATGGGGCTAACTATAGCTTATAAATGACTTTTTACCAATATTTCAGCGATTTGCACAGCATTCAAAGCGGCACCCTTGCGAATATTGTCACCAACCACCCACAAATTCAGACCCAGCTCATGCGAGACATCCTCGCGAATGCGACCTACAAAGACCTCATCGCGGTTGGTGGCATGACTGACCGCAGTGGGAAATTCAAAGGGGTCACGATTATCAACAACTCGCACGCCAGGCGCTTTTTCCAGCAATTTCATAGCCTTATCTGCGCTAATTTTTTCCCTGGTCTCGATATTCACCGCCATAGAGTGGCCAAAAAAGACCGGTACACGCACGGCCGTGGCATTCACCCTGAGCTTGGGTAATCCGAGAATTTTTCGACTCTCCCACACAATTTTCATCTCTTCCTTGGTATAACCATTATCCAGCAGCACATCAATGGCCGGCACCGCATTAAAAGCAAGCTGGCGACTGAGGTCACCTTCCCCGCCACGGGCATTCATGATTTGCGCTACCTCATGCGAGAGTTTTTGCATTGCCGATTTACCGGCACCTGATACGGCTTGGTAAGAAGCAACATTCATACGCTCCAAACCCACCGCATCGGAAAGCGGTTTCAAGACCGGCATCATTTGCATGGTAGTGCAATTCGGATTGGCAATAATGTTATGGGTTTTATAGTCAGCGACCTTTTCAGGATTAACTTCGGAGACAACCAGCGGGATGTCGTCTTGATAACGAAATGCCGAGGTATTATCGATCACAACACATCCGGCTTGTGATGCGCGGGGTGCATGTTTTTCCGAGACCGAACCACCTGCTGAAAACAGGGCAATATCGGTATTGGAAAAATCAAACTCTTCGACATTTTGTACTGTGATATTCTTTTTCCCAAAAGACAGGCGCTTGCCTGCAGAGCGCTCACTGGCCAAAAGACTTAAATCATTAACAGGGAAATCTCTTTGTTGCAAAATTTCCATGATGGTTTCGCCCACCAAACCGGTGGCGCCAAGAATAGCGAGATTGTATTTATTTGACATACTGTATTTTAGATTTGAAGTGATTAATTAAAGAAAGTTTCTATTACAACTAAAGTGAAATTTTTGCACCCTGAGAGCTTAGCGACCCCACCCAGGATTCTGGGCACGCTGAATTAATACCTGATCCATCAAAACCAGGGCCAACATAGCTTCCGCAATAGGTACGGCGCGCAAACCCACACAGGGATCATGACGACCGGTAGTGATCACATCGGCGTTCTCACCCTGGGCGTTCACGGTTTGACCACTGAGTCGCAAACTGGAGGTTGGTTTAATTGCCAATGTGGTCACAATATCTTGTCCAGATGAAATGCCACCCAGGATCCCACCTGCGGAATTACTTAAAAACTCGGGTTGTGCAGATTCGGCTGAAGCGCGCATTTCGTCACGATGTTGAGTACCTTTTTGCGACACCACACGATGACCATCGCCAATACCAACCGCCTTGACCGCTTGTATTCCCATTAAGGCAGAAGCGATTTCCGCATCGAGCTTGTGAAACACCGGCGAACCCAGGCCAGCTGGAACCTTACTGGCTACAACGGTTAGTTCTGCGCCAATAGAATCGCCCGACTTGATCATGGCGTGCATGTATTCTTCACAATCTTTAATGCGTGAGGGATCGGCACAAAAAAACGGATTGTCATTGGCACTGGCCGGGTCTGGCGCCGCCAGTTCCAATTCGCCGAGTTGTGACACATAGCCGTAAAATTCGACGCCAAATTGTTCGCGTAAATATTTTTTTGCAATTACCGCGGCAGCCACTCGCATAACGGTCTCACGCGCCGAGGAACGACCGCCACCGCGATAGTCCCGAATGCCATATTTTTGGTCATAGACGTAATCGGCATGACCAGGACGGTACAAGTCCTTGATCTTGCTGTAATCGCGGGAACGCTGGTCGGTATTCCGGATGAGTAGTGCAATGGGTGTGCCGGTAGTCTTGCCTTCAAACACCCCGGACAGGATCTCAACTTGATCGGCTTCACGGCGTTGACTGGTAAAGCGTGATTTACCGGTGCGACGCCTGTCAATATCGGTAGTAAAGTCTTCCACCATCAATTCCATTAGCGGTGGACAGCCATCGATCACAGCACCCATCGCGGGGCCGTGACTTTCACCAAAAGTGGTGACACGAAACAATTGACCAAATGTATTTCCTGACATAGCCGCGTATTATCGTTGAAATTGAAAAAGATATCCCAATAAATTTTCGCATGGACTATTGTCTTGCAAGACAATAGCTATTCACTGCTAAGGTTTGGCGAATGCCTTTAATTGTTTGGCGGTCAGCATAAAGACACCCTCACCACCGTGCTCGAACTCAAACCACATGAAAGGTAACTCGGGATAGGCACTACTCAATGCATCCGCGGATAATCCGACTTCAACAATTAATACCCCGTTGTCATTCAGGTAATTACTCGCATTTTGCAAGATTTTTTGCACATGGAACAATCCGTCTCCGCCCGAGACTAACCCCATTTCAGGTTCAGTTTGAAATTCATCGGGTAATGCACTGATGGCATCAATTGGGACATAGGGTGGATTACTGATGATCAGGTCGTAAGTTTCCGTCGGCAAGCCATCAAACAGGTCGGCTTGCACCAAATGCACCCGGTCTTGTAAATTGAGTTTTTGACAATTGATCTCCGCCACGTCCAGAGCATCTTGTGAAAGATCAGTGGCGGTCACATGCAGATGCGGAAAATAATGCGCAATTGCCAGACCGATACAACCGCTTCCCGTGCACAGATCCAGCACATTACTGCTTGCATCAATATCCAGCCATGGGCTGAATTCATTCAATATGAGTTCGGCAATTGGGGAACGCGGCACCAGTGTGCGTTCATCGACATAGAATTCCAGACCGGCAAACCACATTTTATGCGTGAGATAGGCCATTGGCTTGCGGCTTTGGATGCGCAAACGCATCAAGGTCTGGATCATTTTATGATCTTCCGCACTAACTTGCTCTTGATAGGCCTGTTCATCCAGATCAAAAGGCAAATTCAACACATGATGTACGGCCCAGGCCGCTTCATCGTAAGCATTACCCGTGCCATGCCCGTAATGCAGGTCGACTTGTGAAAATAAATGCGCGACCTGATCGATCACTTGTTCAATACTTGGCTGGGACATAGTCTGTTTGTGGTGTCGGGCAGCAATTATAGCCCGCTGTAGCTCGGATATTATTTATGCAGTTTATGGTAACACAGGCAAAGCGAGATACAATGCAGGCTGTAATTCTTGCATTTTTAATTTTGTTAGCGATCCATGCGTAAATTTATAATTTTTATTTTAATTTTCTCGAGTTTTGTTCTGGGTATTGCTGTGAGCATAATGCTTCAGCAAAAACAACATCTTCTCAGTGACCACACTCTGGCCTTCACTCCAGCCAGGTCCTTACCTGATTTTCAACTGCTTGACCATACGGGGCAAAATGTTGGCAATGAAATTCTCGAGGGACAATGGTCCTTGCTGTTTTTTGGCTTTACTAATTGTCCCGATGTGTGCCCCAACACCTTGAGCCTGTTAAAAAACTTGCAATCCAGGATCAAAAACCCAGAACATAATCCGCAAATTGTATTGGTGAGTGTTGATCCGATGCGTGACACGCCGGAAAAAATGCAGGCCTATGTGTCGAGTTTTAAAACCAACATTATCGGGCTTACTGGCGAATTGCATAAAATTCAGGTACTGACCGATTTCCTCGGGGTCGCTTATGCGTATAACGCCCTGCCGGATGGCAGTTATACGGTTGATCACACCGCTGCTGTCTTTGTCCTCAATCCTGATGGAGAATACGCCGGTATATACACTGGAAATCTTGCCGCCCCAAATGCTCTGGAAACGCTGGCTGATGATTACCGCATTATTACAGAAACCAAATACCCCTGATCGGTCATGACACTGCATAAAAACTTTTTACACTTGCTCATCGCCTACGTATTGCTGAGTTTGCTGGCGTGTGAACGAAATCCGATTGAATTAGACAATGCCTATATTCCGGTGCGAAATAACCTGCAGCAGCATTACGCGGCCTATTTCACCTTGCACAATAATACGGCTACGGATCTGGTCCTGCTCAATGTCAAGAGTCCGCAGTTTTCTCAAGCGATGCTGCATGAAAGCACATTTGAAAATAACATGTCGCGTATGCGGCACATGCATGAAGTTCACATTCCGGCAAACAGCAAAGTAGTTTTTGCCCCCAATGGCAAACACGTTATGTTAATGCAGGCAACCGAGCAAATTAGTATACGTGAGTCAATTGAACTGGTTTTTAAATTTAAACAACAAGACGAACAAC
This sequence comes from Gammaproteobacteria bacterium, assembly GCA_013001575.1. Classification (NCBI taxonomy): domain Bacteria; kingdom Pseudomonadati; phylum Pseudomonadota; class Gammaproteobacteria; species Gammaproteobacteria bacterium. The sequence goes on along the minus strand of JABDMI010000029.1, from coordinate 80,657 downwards.
GCTTCATAATTCCCTTACGCACACAATAATAAATAAGGCTTCCCATGCGCAACAAATTTTTTATTTTTTTACAACATATTATTCCGCAACATTTTTTATCGCGAACTATGCATAAGATCGCTCGGGTGCGTACGGCCTGGTTCAAGAATTTTTTAATACGGAATTTTGTAAAAATATACAATATCGACATGCTCGACTACGGGCATAAAGACGAGCTGGATTTTGAAAGTTTTAATGACTTTTTCACTCGCGCCTTGATGGATGGCGCACGCCCGATACATTCGGCACAACAAACTCTGTGTTCGCCCGTAGATGGTGCCATGAGTCAATCTGACCGCATAGAAAATGGTCAGATCATTCAAGCCAAAGGCATGCATTACAGCGCCAGGCGCCTGCTTGGTGACAGTGTTTGGGCCGAGACCTACGCCAATGGCAATTTCAGCACCATTTACCTCGCCCCTTTTAATTACCATCGTATCCATATGCCCATCGATGGCAAATTGGTAAAAATGCGATATATTCCGGGTAAATTATTTAGTGTAAATTTAACCACTGCCGACAATGTGGATGCCTTGTTTGCCCGCAATGAGCGGGTCGTGTGCGAATTTGAAACCGCACTGGGTAAATTAATCATGGTGTTGGTGGGTGCGGTCTTCGTGGGTAGCATAGAAACCGTTTGGGCGGGTGAGATCACCCCGGCGAAACCCCGCACCGCTTTTGATGAAGAATATGTCGATAAAAATATAAGCTTGCGACGCGGTGAGGAAATGGGGAGATTTAATATGGGCTCTACCGTGATCCTGTTAAGCGATAACCCGGACTTGATATTTGATAAAGATCTCGACGTAGTTCGCTTGGGCGAATGTATTGCCGAATTGTCTAGTAGCAGTGCGAACGAAGAAGAATAAGCCTGCTATCAATTGCATAAAGAACAGATAAAAATGGAACAAACATGAAACTACTTTTGCACAAGCATTTTGGTCCGTATTTTGTCACCCAGTTTTTGGGTGCTTTTAATGACAATGTGTATAAAAACGCACTGCTGGTGATTTTGGCTTTTTCCGCATTTGAAATTGATAACGATATCCTGACCAACTTGAGTGCTGGCTTGTTCATTCTGCCGTTTTTTCTGTTTTCCGTGTATGCCGGACAAGTCGCCGACAAATACGAAAAGTCACGCTTGATACGTTTTATCAAGATCTGGGAAGTGTGTTTGATGTCTATTGCGGCCGTGGCTTTTTATTTTAATATTTACTGGGTCCTGATCGCTTTGGTGTTCTTAATGGGCACCCAGTCGTCATTTTTTGGACCGCTCAAATACAGCTTGCTTCCGCAGGTGCTGGAAGAAAAAGACCTGGTGGCCGGCAACGGTTTGGTTGAAATGGGCACCTATGTTGGCATTTTACTGGGCACTCTGGTTGGCGTGCTACTCAGTGATGTGAGTGGCAACAGTGCGGCCGGAACCAAACAATACCTGTCTATCGGCATTGTAGTTATTGCCGTGAGCGGATATTTGTCGGCGAGTCGCATCCCGGAAATTCCCGCATCCAATCCCAAACTGCGCTTTAACTGGAACCCGCTGACAGAAGCCCGCGACATTTTCACGCGTGCGCGCAAGGATTATTCCGTCATATTGGCCATGATGGGCATTGCCTGGTTCTGGTTTTTGGGATCGGGGTATCTGGTGCAGTTGCATGCGTTCACCAAAGGCACCTTATATGGTGATAAAGGCGTGGTTGCCCTGTTATTGTCGTTTTTCTCGATCGGCATTGGTGTCGGCTCGTTAATGTGTAAAAAACTCTCCGGTGACGTGATCGAGATCGGACTGGTGCCCATTGCCTCCATCGGTTTAACAGTCTTTGGAGTTGACCTGTTTTTTGCCGCCATCGGGTTCACCCACAGCACAACCGTTGGTTTTGTAGAATTCCTTGCACTGGGCGGATCTAAACGCATGATCTTTGATATTTTCATGATCGGGGTATCAGGCGGACTGTACATTGTGCCTCTCTACGCCATGGTGCAACATCGTACTGAAACGCATGAACGCTCACGCATTATTGCGGCTCTGAACATCCTGAATGCCTTTTTCATGGTGATGTCAGCGGTGGTGGCCATCCTGATGCTGAGTGTTATCGGCTTGAGCATTAGTCAGTTCTTTTTGGTCTTGGCAATAATGAACGCGGTTGTGGCAATCTTTATTTATTACCAGGTACCCGAGTTCATGTTGCGCTGTATTGTCTGGGTACTAATGAATACGATTTACCGGGTTAGATCCATCGACCTGGATAAAATCCCCAAAGAGGGTGCGGCTATTGTGGTGTCCAATCACATCAGTTTTGTCGATGCCTTGATCATGGCGGGACAAATACGCCGACCGGTACGCTTTGTGATGTATTACAAGATATTCCAGAACCCGATATTGAATTTTTTATTCAAAACCGCAAAAGCCATTCCTATCGCATCTTACAAAGAAGACCCGAAAATGCTCGAAAATGCCTACCAGACCATTGCCAAGGAACTTGAAGCCGGTCATGTGATTGGATTATTCCCGGAAGGCGCGATAACCCGCGACGGTGAACTGTTGCCGTTTAAAAAAGGCATAGAAAAAATACTGGAAAAGAATCCGGTTCCGGTTGTCCCTATGGCCTTGCGCGGTTTATGGGGAAGCTTTTTCAGTCGTAAATATGGCTCGGCCATGCAAAGTTTCCCACGGCGCTTTTGGTCCAGGATTACGTTGATCGCAGATGACCCCATTCCTGCAAATGAGGTAACCGCAGAAATACTTAAAGCAAAAGTATTGTCGCTTCGCGGTGATGAAAAATAATTATTCAACATGCTTGACTCATTCAACCTCGATCCTGCGCGCCAACAATTACTCAAGGCAGACCTGTTTGGTACGATTAGCAAGGAATTTGATCTCACAAGCCAACAGTGGCTGGTGTGCAGAAATACCAATAAAGCCCGATGGTGGACACGCTGGATAGCACGCTATCTAGCGCATCGTGAAGCCAGGGCATTAAAGCATCTCGACCTGCCTGGCTACATTCCTGAATTACTACACTGGAACAAAGGCCTATTGTTGCGCTCCTGGCAAGAGGGTGAACCAATGCATATTGCCAAGCCTACTCATGCGGCGTATTTTTCAGACGCCCTCGCCCTGTTGCGCACTTTGCATTTGCATAAAATTGCCCACAACGACCTCGCCAAGGAAACCAATTGGCTGGTCACCCCGGCTGGCAAACCGGCCTTGGTCGATTTTCAATTGGCTAGACATTTTAAAAAACGCAGCAAATGGTTTCGTTATTGTGCGCGCGAAGATATCCGTTATTTACTCAAACACAAACGTGGATTTTGTCCTGAACACATGAGCGCCAGGGAACAAGCCATGGTTGCCACACCCGGAATTGCCAGCCGTATCTGGAAACAAACCGGCAAGCGGGCGTATTTGTTTATTACGCGTAAGATTTTCAAATGGCAGGACCGCGAAGGTGCCTACGATCGCAATGAATGATACAGGCCTAAATACCGTCAAGCCGGATGCAAACTTGATGCAACACTGTGCGCGTGAGATCTTTAACGGCTTTTTAGGTTACAACCAGGATTTTCGTAGCGTCACACTGCGCGCTAAAGCCCGCTTTGAGTCACAAAACTGGTACGCCAGCCAACGCGACCAGGCCAAGCGCATCGAACTCTATGATGAATGGGTCTGGCGTCTGGTTGAGGAAATGCGTGAAGAACTCGGCAGGCACGCCAGTGACCCGTCAGTTTGGGCGCAAATCAAATCCGCTTATGTGCATGAGATCAGCGAGTACCAGGAACAGGAGTTTACCAAAACCTATTACAATTCGATCACGCGTCGGCTGTTCAAAACCGAAGGCACAAACCCGCAAGTGGAATTCGTGGCTCTGGACCTCGATCCGATTAAAAATGTGCAACACAATGTACCTAGTATTTGCTATCGCTATGAGAACGATCTGCAATCCTTGTTTGCCGAGGTTCTGGACAACTACGCGTTTAAAGCAAATTACATTGATAAATTGCACAGTGCCGAGTTTTTATCAGATCAGGTAAAAAAGTACAACCTTGACCCGTATCCGGAACGGGAACTGCATCACGTCGAAATTATTCAAGCCGTGTTCTACCAAAACACCCGTGCCTATCTGGTCGGCAAGATTGTTTTTAATTCTACGGCTGTGCCATTTGCGATCGCGCTAAAGAATATTGAAACCGGTATCAAGGTGGATGCGGTGGTTCAAACCCAGCGGGATTTCAGCATCCTGTTTGGTTACACGCGCTCGTATTTTCATGTGGATCTGGAAACGGTTTCGGAAATGGTGGATTATTTGCACGAGCTGTTGCCCCATAAACCGGTGGCCGAGCTTTTCACAGTGCTTGGTCGTGCTAAACAAGGCAAAACCGAACGCTATCGTGACTTAATGCAACACATGGAAACAGCCAAAGACCAGTTTATTATTGCACCGGGTGATGCGGGTCTGGTGATGGCGGTGTTTACCCTGCCCTCATACGATGTTGTTTTCAAGGTCATTCGTGACAAATTTGGTTATCCCAAAACCAGCACGCGTAAAGAAGTGATGCAACGCTATCAACTGGTTTTCAAAAAAGATCGCGCCGGCCGCTTGGTTGATGCTCAGGAGTTCCGCCATTTACGATTCAAGCTGGACAGATTTGAACAAAAATTACTGGATGAATTACTCAAAACCTGTGGTAATTCGGTTGAAATACAAAATGAATATTTGCTTATCAAACATTCATACATTGAACGCCGCATGCAACCTCTGAACTTGTATTTGCAGCAATGCGATGACGAAACCGCTGAAGATGTGATCGTTGACTTTGGGCAATCCATAAAAGACTTGGCTGCGAATAATATCTTTCCGGGCGATCTGTTACTGAAGAATTTTGGCGTAACCAGTAATCGACGGGTTATCTTTTACGATTACGATGAGTTGTGTTTATTGCAAGAGTGCAATTTTCGCAAATTTCCCAAAGCCCGGAGTTACGAACAACAGATGGCGTCGGACGCCTGGTTCTATGTGGCTGACAACGACGTTTTCCCGGAGCAGTTCACGGAGTTTCTGGGCCTGGAAGGCCGCTCGCTGGAAGTGTTTATGCAACATCATGCCGATGTGTTGGATTTTGAATTTTGGAAAGAGTTACAGGCCAAACATGAAGAAGACGCATTGATCGAGTTCTTGCCCTATCGCAATGCCTTGGCCACAGAACGCTTGTCATAGACTTGTCATTGCACCCATCAGTCAGTAGAAGGCGGCTCCCATAATTCAAGCTTGTTGCCATCAGGGTCATACACCCAGGCAAATTTTCCGTATTCACTGTTGTCGCGTTTGGGATCAATTTTCACACCTTCTTTTTCCAGTTCAAGCATTAAGGCATCCAGATCCGCAACCCGGTAATTCACCATAAAGCTTGCGCTGCCGGGTTCGAAATAATCTGAATCCTTGGAAAAAACACTCCAGATGGTTTGGCCATCGCGGCCTTGCATGTCGTTAGACCAATCAAAAGAAATTCCATTGTCCCACTGCAGTTCAATACCGAGTCGGTCACGATAGAATTCCAGCATGTCCGCTTGCGACGCGCTGCGAGGCTTGATAAAAATCCCACCGATCCCGGTTACGCGCTTTATTTTCGACATAGATTTCTCGCAATGACCTTAATCGGTTTTCCTGAAATTTTTCGACTGTTTACTCATGACATAATACTGCAAGCGTTTGGGCATCAGTTTTATCGCCCCGGCGATCACATTATTCAGTTTGCCATTGATCAATACAACTTTCCCGGCTTCACTGGCATCCAATGCCTGTTCGGCAACTTCATCGGCTGTCATCCACATACGCTTTGACATTTTATTCACTTGTTCTCGGGTACCGGTGATGTCATGAAATTCACTGTAGGTAAAACCTGGACAAACCGCGGTTGCGTGAATGCCTTTATGTCCGTATTCAAAATGCAGAGACTCGGTGAAGGGGATCATCCAGTGTTTGACGGCCGCATAACAAGTGTGTCCCTCGGTGCCCGGCATGAAACCGGCAAGTGACGCGATATTGATAATACGCCCATAACCTTGCTCCACCATATGCGGTAAAAACAGATAAGTTAAATGCATAACGGCGGTGATCATCACCTGGTTAAAGTCGGCATGGGTTTTCCAATCCACGGATAAATATTTACCCGGCACCCCGTAGCCCGCATTGTTGATCAGAATATCCACGTTTTTACCCGCCGCTGAAACCTGATCCAGAATGGCTTGTGGCGCATCCGGTTCGGCGAGGTCAGCGCTGATACATAAAGATTCAGCTCCGTATTTGTCCTTGAGAGCAGCGGCAAGCTCTTGCAGACGCTCCTTGCGACGCGCCACCAAAACAAAATTGGCGCCATATTTAGCGTATTGGTGTGCCAGTGCTGTGCCAATACCGGCTGATGCGCCAGTGATTAAAACGAGTTTGTCTTTTAAGTTCATAATTGGGATTGCCTTGTAATTGAATTCTGTTGCCAGGTAATTCCCTGCATTATACAAACTCGCCATGATTGCACTTGCACTTTAGTCTGATTTAGCGGAATCAGATCGTGAATCCTGGCTGGCAATGTGAGTATTTACCCATAATCAAGCAGTAACCTATTCTCTACTTGCCACTGCCAACCGGAATAATTATGACAAAATTAGATCAATCTATTATTCTAGAGATTCAAATCTAAGAAATTAAAGATCCGGGAGAAACTGTCATGAACAAAACGATCAAAACAATACTGATAATTGTTGGTGTGGCATTGCTAGCCTATGGCGGTTATATGATGATCACACCAGAAACCGCTGTTGAAGTCGGTCCACTTGCGGTCGAGTCGCAAGAAAATCGCAATGCCTATATCACCATCGTACTTGGCATCGTTAGTCTGGTTGCCGCAATGTTCGTCAAGGATAAATCTTAACTATAGTGATAAGTGCTTTGGTGCCAGCAATATGTAGTGGCTAGCAAGTGCCGGCAAAAAAGTATTTCTGCATAGACGGCAAACAATCCGATATGGTCGGATTGTCTGTGCATTAGCATTATTTTAACTTGAGGAATCTGGTGGTGATGGGTGGAATCGAACCACCGACCTTGGGGTTATGAGTCCCACGCTCTAACCAACTGAGCTACATCACCATAAGTGTTTTCTGTTCACTGGCTGACTCGGAATCGAGTAAAGATTGCCATTTGAGCTGCGGCATTTTCCTGTTTTGCTTCGCGAGTGTCAAGCAAGCCATCAAGAATCTGCCGCGGGCTTACTAATCGACTTTATTGCTCGGACATTCTGTCTTCTAACTTGTTGATATATTTGGATAATTGATCGACACGTGCTTCAAGATTGGATTTCTTCATATTCAATGTGCTGGCATCATCTTCCGCACTTAATGCGGCGATCTCACCTTCAACATTTTTCAACTCTTCCTGTGTCATTGCAAGGCGATTGACAAAGTCATTATGCAATTCGGCTCTTTCCGCTTTATCAAAAATGATGTTATCCGGGGTCACCGCTTCCGTAGTCGGGTGATCAGCTTTACTGGGTTTAGCCGGAATAGTCTGGGTTTTAAGATTGAGTTGTTTGGTGTTGATGAAAGCAGGCGACATGATCTCGATACCGTTTTCATGTAACTGATCAAGAACATTACGCTTAAGACTGGAATGCGAGGCAATGTAAGTTTTGAGATCAGGCAAAATTCCTGCAATACGATAAGTGACCGCAAAGTCGCCGAGATTCTTTATTTGCACAAAGGGGTCGGTCAAGCCGGTATCTTCCGCCGCTTGTAACAAATGCTTTTCAATCACCACTCTGTGGGTGTCATAGCCGAGACCAACTTCTATGCCGATTATAGTCCCCGATTTTCGCAATACATTGACCGGGTTGGTGACCAAATGCATATTGGGCATGGTGGTTAAATTTCTATCTTCGGTCTGAATCTCCACATGCAACAAATCCATTTCGGTAATGCGGCCAAAATGATCGCTAACTCGTACGAAATCGCCAATGGTGATGCCTTCGATCGTGCGTAACATGATGCCGGCCATGATATTTCCGACAAATGTTGTGGCCGATAAAGCGATTGCAGCAGAAAGTAATATACCCACCAATCCCAGCAGTTGCCCGCGAAGTTCATTCGAAATAATCGGCAAACTCACCAAAATCAACATCAATCCAAACAGGCTAACGCCCAGCATGATCATTTGACGCCGGAATTCCATACCCTGGCGATCGGCATAGCGCGACATCATGCGTTTATTAATAAAATAGATCCCGCCGATCACGACTACCACGATAAGTGCAGATAAAAGAATATCGGTTATATTTTCAAACATTGAATTGCTCTAATAATTTATTGAATAATTGAATAAATATCGCTAAGACCTTAAACATTAAACCGGAAGTGCATCACATCGCCTTCCTGCACAATATAGTCTTTGCCTTCCAGACGAAAACGACCCGCATCTTTAGCACCCGTTTCACCCTGGTATTTGATAAAGTCATCATACGACACTACTTCCGCACGAATAAAGCCTTTTTCAAAGTCGGTGTGAATAACTCCCGCTGCTTGGGGTGCCGTGGCGCCAATTTTAACGGTCCAGGCGCGTACTTCCTTTTCACCGGCAGTAAAATAAGTTTGCAATCCCAAGAGTTCATAGCCTTTGCGTATAACCCTATCAAGCCCCGGTTCGGTCATACCCATTTCCGCCAAAAACTCGGCCTGCTCTTCTTCATCCAGCTGAATGATCTCGGCCTCCAATGCCGCACAAACCGGCACGACAACGGCTTTCTCTTTTTCCGCCAACTCTCTAACCTTATCCAGATAAGGATTATTCTCAAAGCCATCTTCATTCACATTGGCCACAAACATAACCGGCTTGTCGGTAATAAATTGCAGGCCTTTGGCAACGTCCAGTTCGGCGCTGTTCAGATCCAGGGTGCGCAGTGGCAAACCGTCTGCCAAATGGTTTTGCATTTTTTGCAAAACATCGCGTAAACGAATTGCCTCTTTATCCTGGGATTTTGCCTGTTTAGTCGCTTTTTGTAATTGGCGCTCCACCGATTCCAGATCTGCCAGGGCCAGTTCGGTATTGATCACATCGATATCATCCAAGGGATCCACTTTACCGGCCACATGGATCACATCATCGTTGTCAAAACAACGCACCACGTGCGCTATGGCATCTGTCTCACGCACATTGGCAAGAAACTTGTTACCCAGACCTTCACCATTGGCAGCGCCCGCCACCAATCCGGCAATATCCACAAATTCGACTGTGGTCGGCAAGGTTTTTTGTGGTTTCACAATTTTGTAAAGCTCGTCCAGACGCGGGTCAGGAACCATCACGATGCCGACATTCGGGTCGATGGTACAAAACGGGTAGTTCTCCGCGGAGATCTCTGCCTGGGTCAAGGCATTGAATAAGGTTGATTTTCCCACATTGGGCAGCCCTACAATGCCGCATTTAATTGCCATGCTGTTTCTCTTTATTTATTAAGGTTAATTGTGTGTGCAAAGAAAAAAGAATAATAATCAAAGACTATTCTTCTTCGTGCCTGGCTTTTTCCAGTGCCAGTTGTATCGCGGTTTTGTTGCCAATATCTTTTATTTGTTTGTTGGGCGAACTTTTGTCGCGTGCTTTTTCTTGATTGGCCTCGGCCTTTCTATTCAACCAGGCTTCCTTTTTGGCTTTTTTACGCGCCTGCCGTTGCTCTTCCTCAGCAAGCTGCTCGGGACTTAATTCTTTTTGATGCAATACATGCATGGTTTTTTCATAACCGTCTTCAAGCAGATTATCCAGGAGCTTTATCACTTTTTCGATTCCGACCAGGATCTGCTCTTCGTCTTCACGCGGAGTCTTTTGATGGATCAGATAATTGGTCACCTGCTTGCGATTGCCAGGATGATCCACGCCTATACGTAAGCGCCAGTAATCCTTGCCCATGTGCTGCGAGGTATCACGTAACCCATTATGACCACCGTGCCCGCCACTGAATTTCAGTCGCATGTGTCCGGCGGGCAAATCCAGTTCATCGTGTGCCACCAGAATTTCTTCGGGTTCAATATTGTAATAATCCGCAACGGCCCGAACAGACTGACCGCTCAGATTCATGTAGGTAGTCGGAAATAAGAGTCGAAGCTTATGACCTTTCACAATGATCTCGGCCACTTCGCCCTGAAATTTCCGGTCCGCCTTAAAACTCGCACCGAATTTACGCGCTAAAGCGTGCACAAACCAGGCGCCAACATTGTGGCGTGTATAGCGATACTCGTCGCCCGGATTACCGAGACCCACGATCAGTTTTGGTTTGTTATCAGGAATTTTTTTCATTGCATTGCAGTATATAGAAAAGCCGCTGAAATCGTGTGACTCCAACGGCTTTGCTGTCTCGACACTTGAATAAATTAAGCGTCAGCTTCACCTTCGGCTGGAGCATCTCCGGCCTCTTCAGGAGCAGCTTCATCAACTTCTTCTTCCGGCTCGATTGAAACGCGTGCTGTACGGATAGAAATAACCGGCTGGTCATGTCCTTCACCGTGCATTAACTCAACGATCTCTACACCTTCTGGCATCACAAGATCAGTCAAATGCAGGGTTTCATCTTTATGCATACCAGACACATCCACTTCAATGAATTCCGGCAAGTCTTTTGGCAAACAGGTGATCTCAACATCCACCATATTACGGTTGAATGCACCACCTTCGGTTTTAACTCCGGGGGCTTGTTCTTCGCCAATAAAGTGCAACTGGATTGTGGTTTTGATCGCCTGACCCGCGACAATGCGCATCAGGTCAACATGCATGGCCTCTTCGCGTGCTGGATGCCGTTGCAAATCTTTTAAAATACATTCTTGTTCCACATCATCTACTTTGATAGTAAAAATGTTGGAATAGAATGACTCGACTTTCAATGCATTCGCCAACTCGTTGTCTTTTAATGCAATTGAACGCGGCTCTTTGTTACCGCCATACAAAATTCCCGGCACCCAACCTAGACGACGCAGGCGGCGGCTCGCTCCTTTCCCGTTGTCATCACGCAGTTGCGCGGTTAATACTAAATCAGCCATGGCTAATCTCCTGTGCTAATACCCTTGGGTATTGTTGTTATGCGTTTACAATTAACGCGTGAGTTGAACAATCTGTTGCGACCACAAATTGTTCGAAAAAATTTACTTTCAACTTTTGTTCTTGTCTTTTATACCTTAGACAAAGACATCACTGAACCATAATCGGTCATGTGTCGAATGGCTTTTGCCAAAATACCTGCCGTACTCAATTGACGAATACGGTCACAGGCCTGAGCCTCGACCGACAAGGGAATGGTGTCAGTGACTACCAACTCATCCAAAGTCGAAGAATTAATACGATCCAAAGCCGGTCCAGACAAGATCGGGTGGGTGATGTAAGCCACAACTTTAATTGCGCCTTCATCTTTTAATGCTTTTGCGGCCTGACACAGTGTGCCGGCAGTATCGATCATGTCATCGATGAGTACACAGGTTCTGCCTTTAACATCACCAATAATATTCATGACTTGTGACACATTGGCTTTAGGCCGACGTTTATCAATGATCGCCAGGTCGGAGTCATTAACCCGTTTGGCGATTGCCCGTGCACGAACCACACCGCCAACATCCGGCGAAACAACGATCATGTTGTTGACATGTTGTTTTTTGATGTCATCAATAAAAACCCGCGAGGCATACACATTATCAACCGGAATATCAAAAAAGCCCTGAATCTGGTCAGCGTGCAGGTCAATTGTGAGCAAGCGATCAATTCCCGCCGCTTGCATCATATTTGCAACCAGTTTGGCCGAGATCGGGCTGCGTACGGCTCGCGGGCGTCGATCCTGACGCGAGTAACCGTAATACGGAACAATGGCCGTGATACGTGCTGCAGATGACCTGCGCATGGCATCGGTCATAACCAGCAATTCCATCAGGTTGTCATTGGTCGGGGGACAGGTGGGTTGAATGATGAAAACATCGCGCCCACGCACATTTTCCTCGATCTCGACCGCGATCTCACCGTCACTAAAACGACTGACTTTGCGCTCGCCTAACGGCAGGCCAAGTTCGGCGGCGATACCAGTTGCCAGAGCAGGATTCGAATTCCCGGAAAATATCGACAGTCTGCCAACCATGATGCTGTACCCGCTGATGGCCAGAACTTAGTCTTGGCCGCTTAGTTAAAACACAACGCCCTCATTGAGCACGTCGAAAATATGGCTGGGGTGGTAGGATTCGAACCTACGGTACACGGGATCAAAACCCGATGCCTTACCGCTTGGCTACACCCCAATTGTAATTTGTTCTTTTCCTTAAAGACTCAGTCAGATTCCATCAACTTTGGTCAAAAATAGTGGCCAATGGCGATCGATCCAGACCTTGAGCAAGCATCAGCTGCCATTTTTGCGCGGCAGTGCTTAGATTGAGCTGATCCATTATGGCTTTGGCTGTGCTTTTATCTGAACACCTTAAAAACACCGCCGAGCCGGTTCCTGTGAGTCGCGCTTCCCCAAAATTATCAAGCCAATCAATAACTTGTGCGATTTCCGGAAAACTGTTCACAACCACTTTTTGGCAATCATTACGCCCCGCTAATGCACCACGGGTGTCCTTATACTGCCTCAGGAAGCGGTGTATTGTGATGGGGTCTGTATCCCGTGTCAATCCACTATGGCTAAAGATTTTTTGCGTGGAAACCGAGACCCTGGGTTTGACGATCACATATGTATATTCGCCCAGGCTGAGAGGCTCAAGTTTTTCCCCTATGCCACGTGCGTAGGCACTGTTTCCGGCGACGAATAAGGGTACATCCGCCCCCAGCCCTAAAGCCAGTTTTTCTAACTGTTCCTGACTCAATCCACATTGCCATAAATGATTTAGCACCAGCAAAGTTGTCGCGGCATCTGAACTGCCCCCGCCCATGCCGGCTTCAACCGGTATGCGCTTGCGGCAACGTATGCTGATGCCTTTGGATGCAGAACAATTCTCGGAATTTACCGCTTGCGCATGCACAAAGGCTTGCAAAGCCTTTGCCGCTTTCACGACCAGATCACCCTCTGGTGCAATATCGGGGTCGCCTTCGGTTCTCAGGATTTGCCCATCGTCGCGAACCTCAAACTTAAGCATGTCACTCAGATCCAGGATCTGGAAAACCGTTTCCAACTCATGCAAGCCGTCGTCGCGCTGGCCCAGGATATGCAAAAACAGATTCAATTTTGCCGGTGCCGGCCACCAACGCGCCCATTCCTGCTCCGTCGGGGGTCGAGTAGTCAGAGTATTGATCATGCTTGAATATTTATTATCGTGACTGAATGTTATTCCAGTTCTGGAATCGTCCAGTCGTTTATAACCATACGAATCTTGGTCTGTGGACCACTGATCTTGAATTTTCTGGGCAAACTGACGCCATCCACATCGGTATAACTGTCATACACGATCGTCCACTCCCCTTGCTGCATCTCATCCAGTAAGTCCTGGTCATTGAGTACGACTTCGGCGTCTTGTTGCGGATCGGTGATTCCCAGCGACCAATAACGCAGGCTGTTAATGGGCATACTCCAGCCCAGTTGCTCTTGCATGTCTTTTTCAATATCACGTAAAAAGAATTCTTCGCCGCGTGTGGTCTTGACCCGTACTTCCTGACCAAGATCGCCATGAATTCGCACGCCCCCAATACCGAGGGGACCGCGGAAGCGGAAATCCAGTTCATCGCCTTCTTGCTCCCATTGCAGACTGCCGTTGTAGGTGTCTTTATTCACACTTATGCCAATGCGGCCATTCAATTCCCAAAAACCCCACTCCAGCAGGTCTTGTTGTCGATTATCAAAACTCATATTCTTACTTACTCCTGCGCTAACAGTTTGCTGAGACGTGTCTTTGTAAAGCCCGGTTTCCGGGTCTATTTCTACGCGTCGAATAACTTGACGATATTGCTCTTGTTGTGATTGTTTTTTTTTACGCATGGATTGATCGGCCATGCGTTGATGCCAGGGCAAACCACTTTCCGAAGCTTTGTCATCGCTCTTGCTTGCCGCTTGTTGACTAGCCCAGGACTGCTTGCTTGCATCTGCTGGAGAATCAGTCGTCTTCTGAGAATCGACTGAGGATTGGCCAGGCGTGACTGGCTCAGCTTGATTTGGTTCCTGTGCACTTTGTTGTGCATAAATTGGCTGTGACGGTTTTTCATTTGCCTTGGATGATTGCTGCATACCGCCGGCAAATTGTTGTCCAGCATTATCCTCGGGCTGCGAGGCTTGTTGGCGTGCCGGTTTATCAGCATCGCTGCTTATCTGCGCCGGCATACTCATGGTTTCACAAGCACTTAACAAGCCTCCAATCACAAGAACGGTGGCGAGCCTGTGCAATAAACAAGTCGAACTCACGGCTGGCGTGCCGAACTTTGGCTTACCGGTGTGTGACTGGCCATGACCTGGTCGGATTTGCGACCATCGTGTGACACAACTTGCTGGGCTGTTTGGCCAGCCGTTTGGGCACCCTGTGATGCCGTCTGCGCCGGAACAGTTACAACTTGATGAACGCAGCCGCTAAGCACGCCACATATTCCAAGCGCAACTGAGTTTAATACCATAGTCTTGGTAAGTTTAGAAAATATTATTTGCATAATTTATGAGCTGCCCTGGTTACTGTAAATTTTTACTGCTATGTACGGATTCTTGTGCAATAGGCAAACTACTCGCCTGTAAAGTGTTGTTTCGCGGCTTTTCCAGCGACACCACCTGTGCTGATGCCTGACCCGCGGCTTGACCTGCCGTTTGACCTGCTCGTGGACCCGCCACTTGACCCACAGTTTGTGAAGCCGTTTGGGAGGCGGTTTGGGTTGCCGCCTGACCTGGCGCATTGGCAACTTGCCTTGCAGTTTGGCAGGCACAAAGCAACAAGGACATGCAGCACAAACAAATCAAATTAATTTTCATGTGAAATGATAAAACCGTTTGGAAAGCATGGGGATTTTACAAGATTTACCCCGGTGATTCGCAGTTTCAAGCACAATTCTGTTCTTTATGCTCGGTTTCACACAGATCAGCACAAGGATAATAACCATTACGAGCATAAATTGACGGCAATTTAGCTATAATACGCCCTCTTTAAGCTGGACAGAATAATCTGCTTGCCGCGCAACACTCAAATTGGTAATTTTGACAAGATAATGTATTCAATGCCATCCACTACCCGTTCATTTATTGAATTGTTTAATAACGCGACGCGTTAGGGTTACTGTATGGCGATTGCAATCCTGGGTGTCAACCATGCCTCTGCGCCTGTGCAGATCCGCGAAAGAGTCGCGTTTGATCCGGCCTTACTGGACGATTTTTTGCAAAATCTTTGCGAGTTGGATAGCGTAAACGAGGCTGTCATCCTGTCCACCTGCAATCGAACCGAAATTTATGCTTCAAGTAACGATCTGCACATGTTGCAAAACGTTTTGACAGACTGGTTGATGGATTCACACGCCCTGGATGATCTAGGGCGCGACCAAATTTCGAAATGCCTTTATTACAAACAGGAACAGGATTGTATTCGTCACGCCCTACAGGTGGCCTGCGGTCTGGATTCCATGGTCTTGGGTGAGCCACAAATCTTTGGCCAGGTAAAAAGCGCCTATCAACACGCCAATGTGTATGGCAGTTTAAAGCAAGAACTGGACAATGTTTTCCAGTTTGTATTCCGCACCGCGAAACGTATCCGCACAGAAACGCGTATTGGTAATCACGCGGTGTCGCTGGCATCGGCCAGTGTGCAGCTGGGTCGCAAGATATTTTCCGGATTTGATAAACACACCGCCATGTTGATTGGTGCCGGGGAGACGATTGAACTCGTTGCCCAGCATTTGCAGCAACAAGGTCTGAAACGCATGGTATTTGCCAATCGCACCATTGAGAACGCTAACCGCCTGGCACATCAGTTTCAGGGATATGCCATCAGCCTTGAAGACGTCGAGTTGCATTTGGCCGAGGCCGATATGTTGTTCACGTCAACCGCAAGTCCAGAGCCTATTCTGTCAGAGACAGCTTTTATACAAGCATTGAAAAGTCGCAAACACAAACCGATGTTTGTCATCGATCTGGCGGTACCGCGTGACATCGAACCCGGTGTTAAGGACATGGACGAGGTCTACCTGTATAGCATCGATGATCTGCAGGAAATTATTTCGGACAATCAACAAGCGCGTCAAAGTGAAGCGGTTAAAGCCAGGGAAATTGTTGAAACCGCACTGATCGATTTTTCCCAGGCAAAAAATTTACGCAAAGCAAGTCCTGCCATACGCGAATTGCGCGAACATTACGAGAAAGATCGTGATGAGCTTTTGGGAACCGCATTAGACAAATTGAATGCGGAAAATGCCGAACAGATACTAACCCAGTTTGCCCATCAGTTAACTAATCGATTTTTACATCGCCCTACCAAGATCTTACGCAAAGGCATAAGTGAGGATCAGCCGGAAAAAGTCAATACTCTGGTGCAACTTTTATTACCTGAAACAGAGACCGACAGTTCGGAAGAATAAATGAAAGATTCGATTAAACTCAAACTGGAAAATCTCGCAGAACGCTATCAGGAGATCGCCGGTTTACTCGCGGTGCCAGAGATCATTAATGATCAGAACCGTTTTCGTGAACTGTCCAAGGAATATTCACATCTCCAACCCATTGTGCAGCAGTTTAAAAGCCATATGCAATTACTAACCGACAAAAAGTCGGCAGAGGAAATGCTAAAGGATGGGGATCCGGACATACGCGAGATGGGCAAAGAAGAACTCGACAGCATCAATATTCAAATTGAAAGTGGCGACCTCGCATTACAGAAACTCCTGATCCCCAAAGACCCGCACGATGACAGCAATATCTTTCTGGAAATTCGCGCGGGCACCGGTGGCGATGAAGCGGCAATATTTTCCGGTGACCTTTTCAAAATGTATTCACGCTATTTTGAATCACAAGGTTGGCGCATCGAAATTCTGTCAGAGAACGAAGGTGATCATGGCGGTTATAAAGAAATTATTTGCCGGGTCATCGGGCGAGGTGCCTACTCGCAACTTAAATTTGAGTCCGGCGCACACCGCGTGCAACGGGTGCCGCAAACCGAATCACAGGGTCGCGTACACACCTCGGCCTGTACCGTTGCGGTGTTGCCGGAACTGGACGAGGTTGAAGCCATTGATATCAATCCGGCCGATCTCCGTGTGGATACCTTTCGAGCTTCTGGTGCAGGCGGGCAACACGTCAACAAAACCGATTCGGCCATACGCCTCACGCACTTACCCACCGGCATTGTGGTGGAATGTCAGGACGAACGTTCACAACACAAGAACCGGGCGCGTGCGATGTCACTGTTGCAAACCAAGTTATTAACCGATGAACAGGAAAAACAACAAAGCGAACAAGCCAGCCAACGCAAATCACTGGTCGGCAGTGGCGACCGTTCCGAACGCATACGAACTTATAATTATCCACAAGGTCGGGTCACCGACCACCGAATTAATCTCACTTTATATAAGCTGCCGGAAATCATGGAAGGCGACCTCGGGTCCATTATCCAACCACTTATCAATGAATATCAAGCGGATCAATTGGCCGAATTAAGTGAAGACGCCTAAATTCCAAGGATCAACATACATGCAATACCACAATTCCATCATCGAACAAATTGGCAACACGCCGCTCATAAAATTACACCGCCCCTCCGAAGAAACTGGCTGTACTATTCTGGCTAAATGCGAAAACCTTAATCCGGGTGGTTCGATCAAAGATCGTACGGCTCTGGGCTTGATCCGCAATGCAGAGGAAAAAGGCTTGTTAAAGCCTGGCGGGACAATAGTAGAAGGCACGGCGGGAAATACCGGGATCGGACTGGCCCTGGTAGGAAATGCATTAGGCTATAAAACCGTAATTTTCATGCCGGATAGCCAAAGTGCCGAAAAGATCGATACCTTAAGAATGTATGGTGCGGATGTTCGATTGGTGCCGGCCGTACCCTACAGTAATCCCGATCAATACGTGCATCAATCCGAACGCTTCGCCAAAGAATTAAATACCCAAGGCGGAAACGCGGTCTGGACGTATCAATTCGACAACACCGCCAACAGCGACTGGCATTACCGAACCACTGGCCCCGAGATTTGGCAACAAACCGCCGGACAAGTTGATGCTTTCGCGTTTGCCTCAGGTACGGGCGGCACCATCAGCGGGGTCGGACGCTATCTCAAGGAGCAGAATCCGGACGTGGTCATCGCCCTCACTGACCCTACCGGTTCGGGTTTGTGCAATTACTACACTAATGGTGAAATCAAAGTGGTCGGTACCTCGATTACCGAGGGCATCGGCAATTCACGCATTACCGGTAATATGGCTTTGGCGCCAATTGATATGGCGGTTCAAATTTCCGATGAAGAATCCTTACCGATTATTTATGATTTACTGGAACATGAAGGGCTGAATGTGGGCGGCTCAACCGGCGTGAATGTGGCAGGGGCGATGCAGGTGGCGAATATACTCGGACCGGGTAAAACCATAGTCACGGTATTGTGCGATCTTGGTACACGTTACAAAAACAAATTAGCGAATCCCGATTTTCTGCGTGAACGTAATTTACCGGTCGCTCCCTGGTTTCAGTAATTTCAATATCATCAATGACGAGGACATCATGTTTAAACATTTTAAAACCCTGTTACTGATCACGCTTTTACTAAGCGCATGCACCGATTCAACAATTGCGGATCCTGTGCAAAAAGCCAAAGCAAGAGTCATTCAAGTCTCAACCCATGATGTTGCTAACAATCATTTACACAAGGACCTGGTCATAGATGTACGTGAATCTGATGAAATTATTACAGGCATGATACCCGGTGCGATTCATATTCCAGTGGGACAGCTGCAATCCGAGTTCCCCAAATACTTGCAAAGCCTTGGCAATGATTCATCACAACAAACTATTGTGTTGTATTGTCGTAGCGGCAATCGCTCGGCCGTTGGTGCTGACGCTTTACAAAAACTGGGCTTCAGTAATATTGTCTCTATGCAAGGTGGAATTAAAGCCTGGGTAGCTGAAAAACGCTCTATAGTCATTCCCGCCAAAGATTAACGCGTAAATTGAACGCATAACAAACAAGGCTTTATTAATGAAATTAATTAAATATATCTGTGTTTTTATTATTACTATTCTTTTTTCTGCATGCGTTACCAACAACTACAATCTGGCACCTGAAGACAATCCAATTAAGGAAACTACTATGACCGATCAAAATAATTTTTTGGGACTGCGTACAGTGGTTTATAGTGTGACTGACCTGCACGCCGCCAAGCAATGGTACTCGGACTTACTCGGTTATGCGCCCTACTTTGATGAAGAATTTTATGTTGGC
This sequence comes from Gammaproteobacteria bacterium, assembly GCA_013001575.1. Lineage (NCBI taxonomy): Bacteria > Pseudomonadati > Pseudomonadota > Gammaproteobacteria > Gammaproteobacteria bacterium. The sequence continues at coordinate 61,230 of JABDMI010000029.1, read as the reverse complement.
TTTAATGTTGGCGGATATGAACTCGGATTATCACCCAATGAAACACGTTCAGCACCCGGTGGATCAATCGCGTATTGGGGCGTTAAAGATGCCAAAGCCGAACTTGCCAGAGTCCTGGATATGGGCGCAACAATGCATGCAGACATCCAGGATGTTGGAGACGGAATTTTGGTGGTAGCGGTACTTGACCCCTGGGGTAATGTGTTTGGAATTATTGAGAACGCGCATTTTAAAGCCGAATAATTTTTCTACAGTTGCTAAATTACGCTAAACTCGATTAGCACAAATCAAATTAAACGGGGGAATTAGCATGCATCTTGAAAACCTTAATTTTTTAGCTGTTATTGTTGCGGCTTTATCGACATTTCTGATTGGTGGGTTATGGTATTCACCCATACTGTTCGGCAAAACCTGGATGCGAGAAGCCGGAATCAGCGAAAACGATCAACAAGGTCATCCGGCCAAAGTCTATGGTTTAAGTTTTGTATTCGCCTTACTCGCAGCATTTGCATTTGCCATTCTGCTCGGACACCATACTGAATTGGCGTATGCCCTACACTACGCGCTTTTGGTTGGCATTGGTTTCGTGGCCACGAGTTTTGGGATTAATTACCAGTTTTCCAATAAAAGTATCAAGTTGTGGTTAATTGATGCCGGCTATCACTTCACACAATTTCTAGCGATTGCCCTGATTCTGAGTGCGTGGCCAAAATAGACTGATGTACTCCACGGCCTTCTCTGAGAACCTCAGCTTAAATTATTGAATCAATCCCGACCACCAATACACCCAGCAAACTCGACCAGATAAAACAGGCCAATACGTCGTAGCTGAAATAGCGCAGGCGAGAAAAACCGCTGATACCGGTAATCAGTGGAATAATGCTGCGAATGGCCGGCAATAAACGCCCGATCAAAATGGCGATAGAGCCGCGACGGCGAATCAAGTCTTCGGCTTTTTCAATTCGTGCAGAATACTTGTTGGCAAAATTAGTGTGATGGAACCTGGGCCCGATCCAGCGCCCGAGTAAATACCCTGAATGATCGCCTATTAATGCACCCAAAAAGGCCAAAGGGATAATTTGTAATATAGTGGCAATGCCTTCGGCGTATAACACCGTACTGATGGTCAACAAGATCACGCCGGTTACAAACAGACCAATACCCACGCAAGCTTCTAAAAATGCGAATAAAGGCACGGCAAGAATAGCGATATCCTGATGCGCTCGTAACCAGTTTGTAACCTGTTCTTCGATGCTTATTCAGCCTTTATCAGGCAGCATGCTAAAAGAAACTTTATCGCCCATTTTTTTCTGGCTAAGAAGATTGATCGCTGCTTCATTAAGTTGCAATACTCTCGGGTAACCGCCGGTTGTTTGGCAATCACGCATTAAAATTATTAAACGGCCTGAAGGCGTGAGTTGTACGGTACCGGGCAAAACCGCCGAGGTCAGGATGGGCTTTAAAATATTTTTGAATTTTTCTTGTAATTGATAGGCAGAACGATCGTATAGGTTAGACACCCTGAACTTGGCATTTCTCAATGCCAGTTGTCGAGATTTTCCCAGCTGTTGGTACTCTGGTCCGGCAAACACTTCCAGAGAATGGCGTTTAAAATAAGCCGGATCAATATTTACGGCCGCGTGCGATTCTTCTCTTCGGTGTGTGCATTCAATATAGCTCAGTTGATCGCCTTTTTCGATGCGCTGTTTTTTAGTGATATTGGGGTAATAACTGGCTGAGCCCATATTCACTTCAGTCTGAAAACCTTTTTCAATCGCCAGGTAACTGCGCAAGCCATCCAGAGTATGATCAAATTGGAGACGATCACCGGGAAACACATTAATGGCTGTGTGCATATGCACGGGCTCACCATTTAGTTGTGGTTGCATATTAGCCCCGGCGATCGCGATACAACTGGCCGACTCAAATTCAAGTTCCGGACCGTTCATGGTCATTTCCAAGACGGCGGCGGATTCCGGATTATTTAATAACATATTGGCAAAGCGCGACGCATCGGCATCCATGGCACCCGAGACCGGAACCCCCAAATGACGAAAACCGTGACGCCCCAGATCCTGAATACTGCTCCAAACCCCGGGTCTGATGACGTTAAGCATGATAAGGCTCACTTTGGATTTGGTACTTATCCTGTGCGATGTCATTCACTAGCTTGTTGTATTCTTCAATACCGATGGACTGGAATCGAATGTAATCTCCACCTTGCGCAAAACACACAGGCTCAATGCTTGCGTTAAAAAATTGCAACGGGCTTTTTCCAATAACATGCCAGCCACCCGGGCTGGCGTGTGGGTAGATGCCGGTTTGACCACCGCCGATCGCCACTGAACCTTTGGGTATGTGTGGGTCCGGAGTGGATTTGCGTGGCAATTGCAAGGCCTTGTCCAATCCGCTCAAATACAAAAACCCCGGCAAGAATCCTAAGAAACACACCCGATACAAAGGCCTGACATGAAGATCTATTATCTCGGCCAGCTCCAGCCCCGTGGTTTGCATAAAAAACTTGAGATCCTGGGCAAGGCTTGGGTGATAACAAACCGGAATGGTAAATATATATTTTTTCTGCTCCGTGCTGTGAGCCGCCTGGGCGTAAATCTTTTTTAGAATATCCACGCGGCGCGGAAAATTGATCAGATTATGTCGATGTATGATAGTAAGAGAATTATAGGCTGCAACAACATCCACAATTTCTTCACTGTTTTTTAAAGACTGGGTTAACGCATCACGCATGCGCGACACATCGTCAATGACCTTGTCGTTGATCCCATCAGGCCATTCGATCAGAATGGATCTTTCGCCAAAGGCTTTAAAACTTAACTCGTACATCAGATTTTATTCTCGTTCATTACAAATTCAGTATGCAGGCTCCGAACCAATGCTAAGGCATGAGGCGTATCCGAATGTACACACAGGGTGTCTACTTTCAGCGGGATCATTTCACCTTCCACACTCATGACGGCTTGTTGCGAGAGCATCATGCCAGCCTGACGCAATACTTCCTCGCTGGTGGTCAACAGTGCGTTACTCGCGTGGCGCGACACCAAAGAGCCGTCGGCTTGATACGCACGATCGGCAAAGCCTTCAAACATAACCGGAATATTTTTTTGTTTGGCGATTTTACTCATCTCGGATTCATCGGGTGCATACAAGATCAGATCCGCTTGAATGGATTGTACTAGGCGACATATCAATTGAGCCATTTCACGATCTTGACAGGCCAGATTATACAAAGCCCCATGCGGTTTAATGTGATGTAATTTACTGCCCTGGGCTTCCGTGATCTGGCGTAAAGCCATGACCTGTGAATGCAAACTGGTGCTCAGCTCATCATTACTCATGAGCAATATTTTACGCCCAAAATTTTCTTTGTCGGGAAAAGCAGGATGCGCACCGATCTTTACACCGTGCTTGACTGCCAGGGCCACGGTCTTTTGCATGCTCCGGGCATCGCCGGCATGACCACCGCAGGCAATATTGCAAGAAGTGATAAATGCCATGATCTCGGCATCGTTAGCCATGCCCTCGCCCAGGTCACAATTAATATCAATTTCCGGTCTCATCCCAAAAACCCGAACACCTTGGCTAAACTTTTAGCCCCTAAAAACAGCGTGAACAATACGACCAGCCCGCCGATAATATTTTGCAGGGTCGAATTTACATAATCACCAAGTACAGTGCGTTTATTCATTACCCACAACAGAAACATTGCGATCACAGGTAATAAAATACCATTGGTGATCTGGGCAAATTTTATGATCTCAATCGACTTGATTCCACTTAAGGCCGATAGCATGCCCAGTAAAAGTATAAACATCCAGACTGCCCGGAAACGTTTGTCTTTAAGCCCGGCATCCCAGGCCAGACAATTACTCGCCACATAGGCTGCGGCCAGAGGTGCGGTAATCGCCGAAGTAATACCGGCGGCGAACAATCCCAGGGCCAGAAAATACTTGGCATAAATACCGAGCAATGGTTCAAGCCCTAGTGCCAGATCAGCTGCGTTATTAATGTCGGAAGATTGCACAGCGGCGGCGCATACAACGATCGCGATCGAAACCACGCCGCCTAAAATAATCGACACATAGGTGTCTTTGCGTGCCAAGGGAAGATCCCCGGGTGATTTCCAATGTTCCTTGACCAGGGACGCGTGTAAAAATAAATTGTAAGGAACCACGGTTGTGCCCACCAGAGCCATCACCATTAATAATTTATTTGCGTCCAGGTTCGGAACCAGCATGCCTTTGAACAAATCGGATAGATCCGGTCTGGTTAATATGGCGGTAATCAGAAATGCCAGACTCATTAGTATTACCAAACTGACCAGAGCTTTTTCGATAATGCGGTAATTGCCAATAAATAAAAGAATAAAAGCGATCAAGCCGATCAGGGATGGAAAAACATATGCACTAACATCGTAAGAAAACAAGGTTTCCAGTCCGAGTACCCCGCCACTGATGTTGCCGGCTTCATAAGCCGCATTACCAATTACGATTGCCGAAAGAATGATGAGTATGGCTGCAACCCGCAATAACGGCGTCTTTATTTCATTACGGATGGCTGTGGATAATCCGGCTTGCGAGACAATGCCGAGTCGTGCTGCCATTTCCTGAAGAATTACCGTGGCTATGATCGAGACCACTAATGCCCACAATAATTCGTAACCAAACTGCACACCGGCCAGTGTGCAAACCGTTACCGTGCCCGGACCAATGAATGCGGCAGTTACCAGTGCCCCGGGGCCGATATTCTTTAAAGGATTTTGCATACCAGACTTACAGCTGAGAACTCAGGGCATAGATCGCAAAAGAACCTAACCAGTGCCCGCCTTCGTAACTGTCACCAACAATGCCTGGCAAGGAATACTGGACATGCGCATTAGCCAAAGTATTGAGATGGGCATAGGCAGGCAATCCATCAGCGATCACAGACAATGACCAGGCACGACTAAAATTCACCCCGTCGAGGTGCACCAGTTTGCCATCCCCGCGATCTGAAACTTTGCCCACATCAAATTCGAAATCCGGATCAGCCAGTTGTGGCAGAAACTTGTCCATCCATGCCCTGAATTCTGTTGCACTCAGAACGCGCTTCATTAATGCAGCCTCTTCCAGACAGGGCGACAAAAAGTCAAAACCGCTGGGCTCGTAATTGATCGGACAATTTGTATCCACGGCAAAAAACCGCAAGGCATGCTGCTTGAGTAAAGCCTGAAACGACTGGTCTTTAACTGCAACAGCATAGTCCCAGGCAAAATTCATCCCGAAGGCGGAATTGGTATGCTCACCAACCCGGATCGGGTACAGCAATTTGGGCAAGAATTCAAAATAGCGTTGTACCAGTAGATCGGCCAATGGTGTCAAGTTGGTTTCCAGTTCACGTGCGACCGGATCATCCCAGGTATGCAATTCTTCCACCAATTTCAAATACCAGGCCCAACCGTAAGTGCGTTCCCAGGACTTGTTGTATTTACCATAAAAGAATTCAATCTCTTTTTGCATGTTATCGGCAGAGATATTATTCAGGAGTTTTTGTTTAATCTCATCGGCATTTTCAAGGTCTGGATATAGTTTTAACAACTTGACCAAAGACCAGTGCCCATGCACGGCAGAATGCCAATCAAAACAGCCATAGAATGCCGGATGCAAGACGCGTGGCGGTTTCAGGTCTGCGTCACTTCCGATCACGTCATTGAGTTTGTTCGGGTATTCGGTGTTAATACAATCCAGAGGAAGCGTTGCCAGGCGTTGAGCTTGTTCGAAATTGAGCGATACAGGCGGGATATCTACAGCGGCATCAGGACTCAAAGTATTCGGGGATGTTGCACAGGCCATGATCGAGACTAAAAAACATTGCGCTAAAACTGCATTCACATATTTCATGTCAAATCTCCTTTCAAATTGAAGCCTTCTCAACACTATTCGCAATTTTTTTCAAACAAGTCCATACGGTACAAATAATTCAAAATATCGATCCGGGTGATCAGGCCCAAAAAACGCGCGTCTTCAAATACCACTACGTACGATTCATCTTCAAGCACCGCCTGGACTTCTTCCAGAGTATTTGAGGAGGTCAGGATCGGGAAATCGGTAATATCAATGTTTGAGACCGGATCGTGCATTCGACCTGGATTGAGACTGGCATATTGCATGACCATGCTATCGGTCAGGATTCCGGCGAATTCACCGTCATCAATAACCGGCAATTGCGAAACACTGTTGTCGCGAAAACGCTTAAGTGCGGTTAACAGGCTGTCTGTAGGCGACACCACAATGGTTTGGCGACGCTCATACAAACGCCCGATAATGGCGCGCGTGGTATTTTCTTTACCGGTTTTTGGCGAACGATTGAATGGCCGGTCTTCAAAGCCCATGTCATACAGCCAACCACCATTAAAGGCCTTGGACAAATACCGGTTACCTGTGTCACAAGCAAAAGTCACCACTTTTTTGGGTTCGGTTTGCGCCCGGCAATACTCCAACGCCGCGTATAGTAAGGTGCCGGATGATGGACCTCCGAATATGCCTTCCACTTGCAACAGATCCCGTGCAGCTTTAAAGGCCTGCGCATCTGTGACAGCGTAAGCATTTTTCACTAAAGAGAGATCACAAATGTCCGGAATAAAATCTTCGCCGATGCCTTCGACCAACCAGCTGCCGGCTTCAATAAATTTACCGGTTTTAATATAAGGTGCCAAAATGGATCCTTCTGGATCGGCTAACACAATCTCGGTATCGGGCGCATGCCGTTTCAAGTAAGCACTGATCCCAGAAATAGTTCCGGATGACCCAACACCCACCACGATGGCATCTACCTCATTATCAAGTTGTGAAAAAATTTCCGGCGCGGTGGTCAGTTCGTGCGCTTTGGGGTTGTCGGGATTGGCAAATTGATTAATGAAAAACCAGCCATTCTCCTCGGCCAGACGTTTGCCCAGGTCTTGATAATATTCCGGATGCCCTTTAGCCACATCAGATCGGGTCATCAATACTTCCGCCCCCATGGCTTTAAGCATATCGACTTTTTCACGGCTCATTTTGTCGGGCATTACCAAGACCATGTTGTAGCCTTTTTGCCCTGCTACCAGCGCCAAACCAATTCCGGTATTACCCGCCGTTGCCTCGATCACGGTGTCGCCAGGTTTGAGTTCGCCGCGTTGTTCAGCGGCAGTGATCATTTGCAAACCAATACGGTCTTTAACCGATCCACCCGGATTCATGCTCTCGAGCTTGATGTAAAGTTCACAAAGCCCGGTATCCAGGGAATTGATGCGCACCATTGGCGTTTTACCAATCATGGAGATGACATCCGGATACACAGCAGCCTGCTCAGTATCTGAAGGAAGTGAATTGCTGGTATCTGGCATAAAAATATCACTGAAATTAGACCAGCGTATTGTACGCCAAGCCACTACAATAATCCCATGCATTCCTTAACAAATGATCAGAGTTTAAGCGGATCAAGTCAATGTGTTACCGACTTGCTGGAAAGTGCGTATCAACGAATTCATCAAGCCAGTCATTCGCCAAGCCTGGACGCTGATATCTTGCTCGCGCATGTGCTGGGGTGTAACCGCAGCGCACTCAAAGCCTGGCCGGACAAGATCGTTTCTACTGAGCATAAAGAGCAGTTTGATGCCCTCATCGAAAAACGTGCCACTGGCAAACCCATTGCTTATCTGTTGGGCAGCAAAGGCTTCTGGAATCTGCTTGTGGATGTAGATGAACATACTCTGGTGCCCCGACCCGAGACCGAGTTGCTGGTTGAACACGCCTTAAAGTTAATCCCGGAAAATTCCGAGCAAGTAATTGCCGATATTTGCACAGGTTCGGGAGCGATTGCCTTTGCCCTGGCCAGTGAAAGACCCGACTGTGAAGTGCATGCCTGCGATATTGACGGCATGGCCTTGCGAGTTGCCAATCGCAGTTTGGCACGCTTGCAACTGGATAATGTGGCGATGTTCAAAGGCGACTTGTTTTCCGCACTTCCAGAAGACAATTACGACCTCATCGTGAGTAACCCGCCATATATTGCTGCCGACGATCAGTATTTATTACACCCAACCATGCAACACGAACCACGTCACGCCCTGATTGCTGAGAATAACGGTTTAGCGATTATCGAGCAACTGGTGTCCGGCGCAAAAACCTATCTTAAACCCAATGGCTATTTGTTATTAGAGCACGGGCATGAACAGTCACTGGACATTCAGGAAATGGCACAACGCTTTGGACTGGATTACCAGATGTGTTTGCAAGATTTTCAAGCTCTGGACAGAGTTAGTGTATTGCAGTATCTAATCTAATGAATACCGCTTCTCAAAATTCTTCACGTCTAAAACTGGACCCCAAATGGCCGATTGGGGTTCTGGATTCGGGACTCGGGGGCCTAACCGTAGTCAAAGCCATTCAAAAGCAAATGCCCGGCGAAGATATTATCTATATTGCTGACAACAAATATTTACCCTATGGCGATCGCAGTCGTGAAGAGATCATCGATAGAGCGCATCGCTTGTGCGAGTTTTATTCTGCCTATCCGGTAAAAGCCATTGTTATGGCGTGTAACACAGCAACCGCGGCTGCCATTAAGCATTGTCGTGAACATTTTGACTTACCCATAATTGGTGTAGAACCCGGGATCAAACCGGCTTGCGAGATAACCCAAACCGGAAACATCGGCGTGCTTGCCACCGCCGGGACCTTGCGCAGTCAAAAATATGCGAATTTACGCAATCTGGTGGGAAAAGATGTAAAAGTTTTTGAACAAGCCTGTGTCGGCTTGGTGCAAGCCATTGAAGATGAATACCCGGACTTTTCAGAAACCCGCACTCTGTTACGCCTGTATCTGGATGAGTTTAAAAATAATCAGGTTGATACAGTGGTTCTGGGTTGCACCCATTACCCGTTGATCGAACAACTCATACACGAAGAATTTCATGCCGCCGTCACCATCAACACTTCCTCGGCAATCGCACGTCAATTACACCATCGTTTAGACGATCCAGGCCTGGAAAACCCAAATAACATTTCACCCTTATTACGTGTGCTCGCGAGCCAGGTAGATTCAGCCTATCAAGAAAAAGTCACTCGACTTATCAAATCCGAAAAGTCCGACGAAAACCCTGTCATACAACTACCCGCGCATTTCTGCTGATATTTTTATTCTTTTTTTAACCCCATTCCGGGATCTCTCTCGTTTCTTCTGATACTGGACGGTTTTGTCTTAAGTTCCTGAATTCAAACTGAATAATGTTTTTTTTACATTCAGTCACAATTCAGTCACTGCATGGCAATCTGTTCACGAAGCTTGAAAAAAGCAGCACATCAGTGTGTTGCAATCAAGACCATTCATCAGGAGTACGTTATGAAAACACCCAACAAAGTTAATAATTATTTTATTGTATTGCTCACCTTGATCGCCGTGTTTGCAGTACCGCAATTAATGGCGGGTCACGACAATGATCGCATCGCTTATCCACATGCCGGCAAACTGGTGGATGTGCAAGTGGTGAATGATTACGGGCGACGCTTTAAAAAATACCCGATCAATAGCGGTCAATACAGCGTGAAACGTGCTTATCTGGAAGCCAAAGACGGCAAGTCGTATGGCATCAGGGTGAAAAACAACACACGTCAGCGAATTGGCCTGGTAATTGCGGTTGACGGTCGCAATATCATCAGTGGTAAAAAGTCTAAACTCAAAGCCAAAGAACGCATGTACATTCTTAATCCTTACCAGGCGGCTACTTATGACGGCTGGAGAAGTGGCAAGAATCGAATCAACGAATTCTATTTCACCGATGTACCGGATTCGTATTCCGACCAGACCTTTGGGGATCGTTCGGCCATGGGTGTGATCGCGGTCGCTGTGTTCAAAGAGAAAAATGGTCGCTGGTATAGAGAGCCGGACTACGACGACTATGCTTATAAAGGTAGAGGTGATTCAGGATCACGCAAACAGTCGCCATCGGGTTCAGCACAGAAACGTGCACCACAATCCAAAGGTGGTTACCAGTCAGAAGCGCTGGATGAGCTGGGCACGGGTTACGGTGACAATCGCTATTCACCTTCACGTCGGGTGCATTTTAAAGCTGAAAAATACGCCGCGGTCAAACACTTTATTAAATACGAGCGTAAGGCCACTTTGTGTGAAATGGGCATCAGTCGTTGCGGATACAACAAACGTGAGCGCAACCGTTTTTGGTCAGGATCTTATGGCAACTACGGATTTGTACCGCCGCCACCCAATAGCCGTTATCGTCATTATGGGCAAGGCATTCAATAATCCCGGATATGAATAAAGTCAGTAGATTTATCTTGATCCAGAGAGCGAACTTCGGTTCGCTCTTTTTTGTTACACTGGATTAATCCGGCAAAACACCAAACAGCCATTGAGGCCATGTCACAGACCAAGAAAAAACGTATTCACGTGTGTTTGATCACTGATCAGCCCAATACCATCATCACACCTCTGTTGGATAAACGCACGCGTCCACATCAGGTCATTATTGTTGCCAGCCCTGATATCCAGGAAAAAGTGGAATGGTTAAGCACAACCCTGAAAAAACATAAAATCCCGGTTATTGATTGGCAGATACAAGACGCCTGGGATGTGCACACGATCCAGAAATCCATGCAGGAATTACTCAATACCTACAAAAACGCGGCATTAACACTAAACGCTGCTGGCGGGACCAAAGCAATGAATATTGCAGCCTGTCATGTGTTTCGCGCAGCAAATCTCCCGATATTTTATGTGCATCCTAAAACCGACACTTTGATGTGGGTGAATGACGGCAAAAGAAAAGACTTCAATTTGGCCGACAAGATCAGTATTGACGATTACATGGGGGTACGAGGGGCCGAGGTCGTAAAAACCGGCACAGTAGCCATTGACCGCAGCCCGCTGGAAGGCGAGGAGAAAAAACTGGTCTTTGCTCTGGCCCAAGCCGCACCGCAGATCAGCAACGCCTTTAATGTGTTAAACCGTTTGGCCACGCGCGCCGACCGGGAAGATCGCACGCGACTCAAACCCAATGACCTGAAGAGCAAAGGATTAAAACAGTTACTGGGTATTTATCAGCAACATAAATTTTTGCACTACACGAAAAATGAACTGGTATTTAAAAGCTATCAGGCGCGCTGGTATGCCAGTGGCGGGTGGCTGGAAGCTTATGTGTTTGATGTGATCAGTAAACTGCAACAGCACATTCCGCAGATCCAGGATGTCGCGCGCAATGTCAAAGTCCATCGGCAGACCCCGACGGGCATAATCCCGAATGAGATCGACGTGGCTTTTTTGTACAACAACTCACTGCACATAATCGAATGCAAAACCCAGCGCTTTCGCCGTAAAAAATCCTCGACCGGGCATGGTCTCAAGGCCATATACAAGCTGGACAGTTTACGTGATCTGTTGGGCGGCATTCGCGGCAAGGCCATGCTGGTTGCACTTGAAAACCTGAGTGAAGGCAATCAACGCCGTGCCGATGACCTGAATATTTTTGTGGCCGCGAACGCTGATCTCAAAAACCTGGGCACACAGATCGAAGTCTGGCTAAAAAGTGCAACCTAAATGCATATAAGTATTCGCTTAGCCACTGCAAAAGATGCGACTGAGATCTCGAAATTGGTGATTCGCAATGCCCTGCCATCGCTTCCGGAGATCGCATAGGCATTTATGATTCAACACAACACACCTGAAAAGATCAAATTGCGTTTTTCGGAAGCTTATTTATATTTTATAGCTTTACATGAGGAGCAAATAGTTGGTGTGATCGGGATTAAAGAATATAACGACGAACCCAATCATCTTTATCATTTATTTGTGGACAAAGCATACCGACGACACGGTATCGCCCGAAAAATGTGGGATTTTTATCTGGAGCAATGTTCTGAACAGGCTAAAAACCAAAGCTTTCGGGTCAACTCATCCTTAATGGCGGTGGATGTCTATAAGAATTTTGGATTTGTGGAAAACGGTGAGTATTTTGAAAAGGATCATATCCCTTGTGTGCCGATGTTGTTGAGCAAGATTGAATAACCCTTAGTTCGGATTAAAAAGCTTGATTTCCCTGATCTCGAAACTTTCCCACACTTGGCCAGAAACATAAGGGTCGGCATTCAAGATTTTTTCCAATAGTTCTTTATTGTCAATATCATAGATCAGGGACGACCCGATCATTTTTCCGTTGTCGTCCAAAAATGCTCCGGCACTCAACAAAATTCCTTGCGATAACAGCTTAGTCGCTCCTGCAAGATGCTTGTCACGCATGGCCATCCTGCGATTTATTGCATCGCTGTCTTGATAGTCGTGTGCGGTAACCAGAAATTGCATAAATGATAAGGAATTGATATAGCTATTGTTAATGCACAGTCCGATTCTCTTCCACCGAGACCGAATCAAATAGTCTATCGGCGTCCGAACGAGAATAATGATAAGCCTTATTGCAAAACTCACACCGCACTTCTACCGAACCCATTTCATCAATTATCGATAAAACTTCCGCCTGGCCCAGGGATTTGATGGTGGTTTCTATGCGTTCTGATGAACAAGAACAGGCAAAGGTGATCTGCTCGCTGGCAACAATGCCAACCTGCTCTTCATGAAACAGGCGATAGAGTAATTCCGGTGGCTCCAGAGCCAATAATTCTTCTTGCTTGACCGTGTCGGCCAAAATGCATAATCGGTTCCAGTCTTCATCGTGCATTTCTTTGTATTCAGTTTCATCAGGCAAGCGTTGCAAAAGCATTCCGGCTACTTGCTGGTCGCTCACCCCCAGCCACAGGCGGGTGGGCACTTGCACCGATGAATTAAAGTAATGTTGCAAGCATGCGGAGATAGTTTTGCCTTGCACGGGCACGATCGCCTGATACGGGTCTTTGCGATCCTGATTGGCAATGGTGATCACAATTCTGGCATCTCCCATTTTTTTATTTAGCCCACCGGTGGGAATTTCTCCATCCCAGCGAGCCAGCCCGCGTATGTATCCATCGTGCGATATCTGCACAACCACCAGACGTAATGCGCCGTCGCCTTGCATTTGAAAGGTGAGATTGCCATTGAATTTCAGGGTTGAAGACAATAAAACCGTAGCGGCGAGCGCTTCGCCCAGAATATTTTTGACCGCTTTCGGGTAAGCGTGGCGTTCCTGCATTTTTTCCCAGGTGTGTTGCAACTGCACCAGCTCACCACGCACGCTCACGCCTTCAAACAGAAAGCGAATGTGATGGTCTTGTACTGGTATTTGCGACATTGATCTATTGTGATAATTTACTTAAAAAAGACTAGCCCTTGAGTTTGTTTTTTAATAATTGATTCACCACTGCCGGATTGGCTTTGCCTTGCGTGGCTTTCATTATCTGTCCGACAAAATAACCAAATAATTTATCCTTACCACTGCGATATTGTTCCAGTTGATTTGGACTATTGCTAATCACTTCATCGATGATGGCTTCAATTGCCCCGGTGTCGGTGATCTGTTTTAAACCCTTGGCCTCGATCACGCTGTCGGCGTCACCTTCCCCGGCCCACATGGCTTCGAACACTTCCTTGGCAATTTTTCCTGAAATGGTGTTGTCTTTAATTCGCTTGAGTAACAGCGCCAACTCTTTGGACGACACCTTGCTGTTATTTAGATCCAGACCCTCCTTATTCAAGGCCGCGGAAAAATCGCCCATGACCCAGTTTGCGGCAAGTTTGGCGTCGGATTCACCGACTTCGCTGACCACTTCTTCGTAAAAAATGGATATGTCTTTACTCGCCGTGAGAATATCGGCATCGTAGTCCGATAAACCGTAATGCGATTTAAAGCGGGTGCATTTTGCATCGGGTAATTCCGGTAACTCTTTGCGTACTGCTTCAATGTAATCATCATCAATGACCAGGGGCAAAAGATCCGGACACGGGAAGTAGCGATAATCGTTGGCCTCTTCCTTGGAACGCATGGAACGAGTCTCGTCTTTGTCGGCATCATACAAACGGGTTTCTTGCACTACTGTTCCGCCCGACTCAAGCAGGTCAACCTGGCGTTCAATTTCGTGGTTAATGGCTTTTTCAATAAAGCGGAACGAGTTCAAATTTTTAATTTCGGCGCGCGTACCAAATTCTTTTTGACCGATTGGTCGTACCGACACATTGGCATCACAACGGAAAGAACCTTCTTGCATATTACCGTCGGAAATATCCAGATAACGCACCAAACTGTGGATTTTTTTCATGTAGGTAATGGCTTCTTTGGCCGAACGCATATCCGGTTCGGACACGATCTCAAGCAATGGTGTACCAGCGCGATTCAAATCGATACCAGTGGAACCGTGAAAATCCTCATGCAAGGATTTGCCCGCGTCTTCTTCCAGATGGGCACGCGTGACACCAACGGTTTTGGTGCTGCCGTCTTCCAAGGTAATATCGAGTTTACCCAGGCCTACAACCGGTAACTCGAATTGACTGATCTGATAGCCTTTTGGCAGATCGGGGTAAAAGTAATTTTTACGCGCAAAAACCGAGCGCTTGGCCACTTCGGCATCAATTGCCAGTCCAAATTTCACGGCCATGTGGACAACCTCTTTATTCAGCACCGGCAAGACACCCGGGTAACCCAGGTCAACCAAATTAGCCTGGGTATTTGGCGCAGCGCCAAACGCGGTTGACGAGCCTGAGAATATTTTGGTTTTAGTGGCGAGTTGTGCGTGAATCTCCAAGCCAATCACTGTTTCCCATCCGGCAGGTGTAGTCATCGTGATTCTCCTTATGCAAATGCGGTGGGTAGTTGTGAATGGAAATCGGTAACTTGTTGATAGCGATGAGCGGCATTCAGCAACTTGCCCTCGGCAAAATAGTTTCCGATCAGTTGCAGGCCAACAGGCAAGTCATTGCCGCCCGCGTTTTTGGCAAATCCGCAGGGAATAGACATGCCCGGCAAGCCCGCCAGATTCACACCAATGGTGTAAATGTCATTTAAATACATGGTAACCGGGTCATCCATCAGATCACCCAGGCCGAAAGCCAGATTCGGGGCGGTTGGCCCCATGATCACATCGATCTCGGTAAAGGCCTTGTCAAAATCCGCCTTGATCAATTGTCGGGCTTTTTGTGCTTGCAGATAATAGGCATCGTAATAACCGGCCGACAGCACATAGGTCCCGGTCATAATGCGGCGTTTAACTTCATCGCCAAAACCCTCACCGCGTGAACGCTTATACAGATCAACCAGGTCTTTAGGATTCTCACAGCGGTGGCCAAATCGCACACCGTCAAAGCGTGAGAGATTGGACGAACACTCGGCCGGTGCAACCACATAATAAGTTGGTACCGATAGATGCAAGTTTGGCAAACTGATCTCGATGATCTTTGCGCCCAGTTTTTCGTATTCCTGGATGGCCGCTTTGACCGGGGTGGCGATGGCATCACTCAGGTTCTGATCAAAGAACTCTACCGGCACACCAATTCGCAAACCCTCGAGGGAATCATTCAGACCCGACACATAATCGTCTTTAGGGCGTTCGATCGAAGTGGAATCCCGTTCATCAAAACCCGACATCGCATCAAGTAATAAAGCGGAGTCTTCGGCTGTGGCGGTGAGCGTACCGGCCTGATCAAGACTGGATGCAAAGGCGATCATGCCATAACGCGAGACTCGCCCGTAGGTAGGCTTGATGCCGGTCAGATTACACAAGGCCGCCGGTTGACGGATCGAGCCTCCCGTATCCGTAGCAGTTGCACCGGGTACCAGGCGTGCCGCGACGGCTGCCGCCGACCCTCCGGAGGAACCACCGGGAACTTTACTGGTGTCCCAGGGATTTTTAACCGGTCCGAAATACGAGGTTTCGTTCGAAGACCCCATGGCGAATTCATCCATATTAGTCTTACCCAACATCACCACACCCTGGGCTCGCATATTGGTCACGACCGTTGCGTCATAGGGCGAAACAAAATTGTCCAGCATTTTGGAACCACAAGTGGTTTTAATGCCTTTGGTGCAAAATATGTCTTTGTGCGCGATCGGAACGCCCGCAAGCAGTGGCGCATCCCCGGAGGCAATCTGAGCATCGCTTTGTTTAGCGTGTTGCAAGGCTTGTTCGGCCGTCACGGTAATGAACGAATTCAAACCGTCATCGTATTGCTCGATGCGCTTGAGGAAGTGTTGAGTTAATTCTTCACTGCTGTATTTTTTTGCCTTGAGATCACGACTCATTTCGGCAATGGTTTTGGTATGCATAGTAGTACGGTTCTTATTGGTAAATATTCATGCGCTGGGCAAGTTCATGGCTCTGCGATACATCACAATCGCAGCGTCTGAGCGCTTTATTACTCGATAACTTTTGGCACCAGATACAGTCCGGCTTCAGTCTGGGTGGCATTCTGTTGGTATAAGGCGCGTTGATCGGTTTCCGAGACCTCGTCCGCCCGTAAGCGTTGTGCCATATCCAGAGGATGCGCCATGGGTATGACGCCTTGGGTATCCGCGGCACTCAATTGATCGACCATATCCAGAATGGTGCTGAGTTTTTGCCGATACGCCTCGGTTTCAGACTCGCAGATCTCAAGTCTGGCCAGGTTGGCAATATGTTGTAGGTCATCAGCGGTCAGAGCCATGATGTTCTCCGTTTAATTTTTTTGGTCTAGATGTCGGTGAGATTGGAATTCACCCTGTGTGCCTTGAGTGGCTTGCGCTGCGACTCAAGGGGCGCCTATTTTACCTTGCAGCTTGCCCAAAGTCTCACCCATTGTTAGAGTGCGTGTTTAATCTATTGAATCCCTCGGAACTTTGGGACATGTCCTGAAATCTGATTCTTCCTAAACTCGCAACCAGAAGTATAAAACCATGATGAAATGGCTCAAAGGTCACATGTCCTCGGATCTCTCTATCGATCTGGGAACAGCAAATACATTAATCTACATGCGCGGAAAAGGTGTGGTTCTGGATGAACCATCGGTGGTCGCAATTCGTGATGATGGCAGTCGGGGTGGAAAAATCGTACAAGCAGTTGGCCTTGAAGCCAAAAATATGCTCGGACGAACTCCCGGAAATATCACCGCTATCCGCCCTTTGCGTGACGGTGTGATCGCGGATTTCAGTGTGACCGAGGTTATGTTGCAACATTTTATTAAAAAAGTGCACGGCAGCAGTTATTTCAACCCTAGCCCGCGAGTATTGATCTGTGTGCCATTTGGCTCTACCCAGGTAGAGCGTAAAGCCATCCGTGAATCGGCCGAAGGCGCTGGTGCGCGGAGGGTGTATTTGATCGAAGAGCCAATGGCCGCCGCGATTGGGGCCGGCATGCCGGTTTCTGAGGCTCGTGGTTCTATGGTACTGGATATTGGTGGTGGAACCTCGGAAGTCGCGGTTATTTCCCTGAACGGGATCGTCTACGCAGCCTCGGAACGCACCGGTGGTGATCGCTTTGACGACTCTATCACCAGCTATGTCAGACGCAATTACGGCATCCTGATCGGTGAAGCGACGGCCGAAAAGATCAAACACACTATTGGTTCCGCCTACCCGGGCGAAGAGATCCGTGAGATCTCGGTCAAAGGCCGCAATCTCTCGGAAGGCATACCGCGCAGCTTCACCTTAAACTCCAATGAGATCCTTGAAGCCCTGCAAGAACCGTTGCAAGCTATTGTAAGTGCTGTAAAAGCTGCTCTTGAGCAGACTCCACCGGAACTCGGTGCCGATGTGGCTGAACGCGGCATCGTATTAACCGGAGGTGGTGCATTATTGAAAGATCTGGACCGCTTGCTTATGGAAGAAACCGGTTTACCGGTCGTGGTGGCCGACGATCCGCTGACCTGCGTAGCTCGAGGTGGTGGACGCGTATTGGAAATGGTTGACGAGCACGGGCCCGCCATTTTCGGGCTGGAGTAAAACCACCCCAAAACCCCGAAATGCCGATTTCTTGAACACTTCAAGAAATAGGTGTAAGCTACGAGCTAATTCATTGAAAATAATAACAATAAATGGATTACCGGAAGCGTTTTAGGAAGGTTTCAAACAACTCATGGTTGCCTCAAGCAACAATCAGTTATCGTCACACTCCAACTCAGCTGCATTTTTACAACACCATTGAGAATTATTGAGTCAACCTTTGAACTCGTTAAATCAAACACAACGAAAAATGTTTTTGCGCGGTCCTTCGCTGGCTTCGCAATTTTTATTTTTTGCCTCACTGTGTATTGTGTTGATGGTGCTGGATTCGCGTTACCAGCAATTGGAAAAAATGCGTACCACAATTACCACTGCAATTTATCCCGTGCGCATGCTTGCCCACACCCCTTATGAGTTCACCCAGTGGTCAAAAGACGCCATGCGTTCGCGCCGCCAGTTACGCGAAGAAAATTCACACTTGCGTGTAAAGAACAAAGACGCACAATTTGAATTACAACGTTTGCAACAACTCGAAGCTGAAAATCACCGCCTGCGTGTTTTATTAAGTTCGGCACAAGCTCAAGAACTTAATTTACAAATGGCCGAGATCATGCGGGTTAGTCTTGATCCTGGTCGTCAACACATCGTTCTAAACCAAGGTGCACAATTAGGCATTAACAAAGGTCAAGTTGTAATAGACGCACAAGGACTCATGGGGCAAATTCTTCACAGTGACCCTCTACAATCCGAAGCGATTTTAATTACCGACAGCAAACACCTTACGCCGGTTGAAGTGAATCGAAATGGTTTACGCAGTATTGCCTACGGCAGTGGCGATTCAACCCGTTTACTGTTGCCCTACTTTGCCCAAAATGCCGAAATTATGGAAGGTGATCTACTCGTAACTTCCGGCCTGGGTGGCCGCTTTCCGGTCGGTATTCCGGTTGCTGAAATAGTGGAAATTATTCGTGACCCCAGTAAAACCTTCCTTGAAGTTATTGCCGAGCCAGTTGCTGCGATGGATCAAAGCCGCCAGGTAGCTGTGGTTAAAAGCGATTATTTACTTGAAAGAGCGAAAGCCAAAGCAAGCCCGACTACGCCAACAGAGCGTACTGAGTTGGCAATTATTGATAAACAAAAAAAAGATAAACTACTTGAAAATCAGGTAGATACGCCGTAATCCTGCATGAGTGAATTTAGTGTGACTGCGATTCGGATTCGTATTTTTCTAAGTGTTGTCGTTGCCTTGTTACTCACGACTATGCCGTTGCCAGAACTCGTCTCGCCCTATCGCCCACTATTTGTTCCGCTGGTAATTTTATTCTGGTCCATCTTTTTTCCATTGCGCTTCACGCTGTTTATGGCCTTACTTGCCGGCTTGGCACTGGAAGCCAGTCAAACGCTGGTTTTTGGGCAAACTGCACTCGGCCTGATCGTTATATCTGTGTTTGCCTTATCCAATCATCGCCGCATTCAACTGGCCGCACTGCCACAACAATTACTCACTGTTGCAGCCTTGTTATTTGTTTACCAGTTTTTACAGATCTGGATAGAAAGTTTGCTGGATCGCCCAACTGAATATAGCGTACGGTTTATTGCGGTAATTTTTAGTATGATATTTTGGCCTGGCGTTATTGTGTTTATGCATAAAGTTATTCTAAGAAAAAAACATCAGGCTAAATAGACCCTCTTTGAAACACAAGTCATCAAGCTCATGATCGCTCACCTTTCCATGCATCCCGGCAGGCACGCATGAAACTGATACGCACACGCAAGCAGATGAAAAACCGTCATCTGGAAAAACAGGTATTTCGTTTCAGGATCATTTTGGCCATGGTCCTGATCACCGCTTTGTTTGTATTGCTGTTTGGTCGACTGGCTTTTTTGCAAGTATTGAATTTTCAGCATTACAGTGAGTTGTCAGCCGGAAACCGAATCCGTATCGAACCTATGCCACCCAACCGCGGTTTGATCTATGACCGCTATGGAAAAAAACTTGCCGAGAACATCCCGAGTTTTGAAGTGGTTATTATTCCGGAAGAAACACCTAACGTAGATGAAACGCTGGACGCGATTGAAAAATTCATCCCATTCTCAAGTGAGCAACGCGAGCGTTTTAACACCAACCGTAAACGTTACCGATCTTTCGAACAGGTCCCATTACTGCATCACATGGACGAGCAAAGTGTGGCCGCAATAGCTGCGAACATTCCTGACCTGCCGGGTGTACATGTTCGCGCACGACTCACGCGTCATTATCCCCTGGCCGAAGAAAGTGTGCATGTAGTTGGCTACATGGGCGGGATCAATGATCGCGATCTGGAAAGAATCGACAAACGCGCCTATGCCGGTACCTCATACATTGGAAAAACCGGTATTGAACAAACCTTCGAACAATATTTGCTGGGTAAAGTTGGATATCGACAATTACTTGCCAATGCACAAGGGCGCTTGCTGGATGTGATTGAAGAACAAACCCCTGAATCGGGTTCAGATCTACAGCTGACCATTGATGCCGGACTGCAAGCGGTGGCGCTAGACGCGCTGCGAGATAAACGGGGTGCCGTGGTTGCCATCGACCCTACAAATGGCGAGATCCTCACTATGGTGAGCTCGCCCGCCTATGACGGAAACGGTTTCAGTCGGGGTCTCACCCAAGCCGAATACAATGTATTTCTGGACGATACTGACAAGCCCTTACTTAATCGGGCCATCAGTGGAAACTATCCGCCCGGTTCCACCGTAAAACCCATGATCGGCCTGGCCGGATTGCAATTGAACAAAACACATCGTGCGCACAGCACCTATTGTCCAGGTTTTTTCAAGTTGCCGGAAAATGAACGGCCTTATCGTGACTGGAAACGCGAGGGTCATGGCCGGGTGAATCTTTTTGGTGCCATCACTGAATCGTGTGATGTATATTTTTACGAGCTTGCGCTGGAATTGGGTATCGACAACATGCACGATTTCTTGCGAAATTTTAAATTAGGCGAACACATAGATCCGCAAATTCGAGGCAGCCGCAAAGGTATATTGCCTTCGCGCGCATGGAAACGAAACAATTTCAAAAATCCTGCAGACAAGGTCTGGTTCCCTGGTGAAACCGTGATTGCGGGTATTGGTCAGGGTTATATGTTGGCATCACCACTACAACTGGCCACGGCGACTGCGATCACTGCCATGCGTGGCGAATATCATCAACCGCATCTGGTCAAACGCATTGGTAGCGATTACCAGCTCGACTTTACCGATGACAGCAAACACTTTTTAAGTGTAAAAGCCGATGCCAGGCATTGGGATGAAATAATAAGCGGAATGGAATCCGTGATGCATGGTCTCAAAGGAACTGCACGGCATATCGGTAAAGATCTGGATTTTCGTATGGCGGGAAAATCGGGTACCGCGCAAGTTTTTACCCTCGCTGAAGATGCTGAGTACATCGCAGAAGAACTGGACGAGCGCTTGCGTGATCATTCATTATTTATTGCCTTTGCCCCGATTGATGACCCGAAAATTGCTGTTGCCGTCATAGTCGAGAATGGTGGTGGCGGTAGCTCGGTTGCTGCACCCATTGCGCGTGACCTTATCCTTGAACACTTGAACAAAACTAAATAAGCGATGATGCCAACATGTTAAATAAACTCATCAAACTCTTTCGCGGGCAAAAAAACCTCGGGGACGAAGGTGGTTTGGCTACACGCTTACACATTGATAGTGTGTTGCTGGCATTGATACTGTTGGTAGCTTTGTTCGGCTTTTTTGTTTTATACAGTGCCAGCAATCAATCGACGGCATTATTGACTCGACAGGTCATCCGCTTCGGAATTGCCCTGGGCGCCATGTTTGTGGTTGCCCAGATACCACCCAAATTTTTACGCATATGGGCACCCATTCTGTTCTTGATCGGACTGAGTATGTTAATTGCGGTTAAATTTGCCGGCGATGTCGGAAAAGGCGCACAACGCTGGCTGGATCTTGGACTCATTCGCTTTCAACCATCCGAGCTCATGAAACTCGCAGTACCCATGATGGTGGCCTGGTATTTGCATTTTCGCCCCTTGCCGGCGAAATTCGGGGTGAATATGTTAGCCCTTGGTATGATCATTGTGCCAACGGCACTGATCTCCATTCAGCCTGACCTGGGAACTGCCTTGCTTATCGCGGCGTCTGGAGTTTTTGTGATTTTGTTAGCCGGTTTATCACTTCGCTTCATATTGCTTAGCGGGGTTATTGCCATGATCGCCGCACCCGCCTATTGGTTCACATTAATGCAGGACTACCAGAAAACCCGGGTGTTGACCTTTCTGAATCCCGAAAGCGATCCACTTGGCTCCGGCTATCACATTATTCAATCCAAGATCGCAATTGGATCAGGAGGAATATTTGGTAAAGGCTGGTTGAATGGGACCCAGGGACAACTTGAGTTTTTACCGGAACGAACCACCGACTTCATTTTTGCAGTACTTGGTGAAGAGTTTGGACTCATGGGTTTATTGATATTACTCATCGTGTATGTATTGATTATTTTGCGCGGTTTGATAATTGCCTCACAAGCCAATGACACTTTTGAGCGTTTGCTCGCGGGCAGCATCAGTTTGACATTTTTTGTTTATATATTTGTGAATACCGGCATGGTTACAGGATTATTGCCGGTGGTTGGTGTGCCATTACCATTAATCAGTTATGGCGGCACCTCCATGGTTACCTTGATGGCGGGTTTTGGTATGTTAATGTCTATTCAAACCCACAAACGCATGTTCAGTAATTTGCAATAAGAATTTGCCATATGAATTTGCAACAAGGCATGCGTGAGTTTTTCGTTTTTCTCGTATAATGTTGCTTTAAACGCAATTTGACTTACTGGTGACCCAATGACAGCAAGAATGCTTACTTTACTGTTTTTTACTTTTTGCATAACGGCGTGCACGTCTATTGATGAATCCCAATCCCTGGTGGCTGAAAGCAATGCTCAAGCGCCTGCGAGTCAAAACGCAAAACAAGTCGAGCAAAATTCTGAATCTGTATGGCCTGCAGAAAGTGAAACAGAACTGGCCGCGCATGCTAGCGTGGAAAGCATTGATCTTGATCGCCCTTTGGTAAAAGCTTTTGTCGAAAAAATGATTAGAGAGCATGAATTCACTGCAGACGAGATCCAGTCTGTACTGGCACAAGGTAAAAACCAGACCTGGATTTTAGAATTGATCGCGCGCCCTGCAGAAAAAAGCAAAGAATGGTACGAGTACCGCAATATATTCCTGAATCAAAAACGCATCGATAATGGCAAAAAGTTTATGCAAGCCCACCAGGCCACACTGGCGGCGGCTGAAAAGAAATTTGGGGTAGCGCCGGAGATCATTACCGCGATTATTGGTGTAGAGACCCAGTACGGCGCCAATTACGGCAAAACCAAAGTATTGGATGCCCTGGTTACTCTAGGCTTTAATTACCCGCCACGGCGAAAATTATTCATCAATCAGCTTGAAGAGCTATTTTTATTAAGCCGCGAACAAGGCTTTGACCCAACCACGCTGATTGGCAGTTACGCGGGCGCCATGGGCAACGGTCAGTTCATCCCCAGCAGTTATCGTGACTTTGCCGTAGACGGCGATGGCGACAATATTGTTGACCTCTGGCAAAGCTGGCCTGACACGATATTCAGCGTGGCAAATTATTTTAATGTGCACAAATGGAAAGATGGCGAAGACGTATTAGCCTTGGCGCAAACCAGACCAGGTTGCGAAAAGAAATTCCCCGAGAGTAAAGTAAGCCTCAAAAACCACACCGTGGGCTCATTACGCAATGGTAAATGCGGTTATGAATTCAATACCACTCTTGCGGATGATGCGCCGGCCATGTTTTTGACCATGCAACAAAAAAACAGCACCGACATTGTTATTGGTTTTAATAATTTCTACAGCATCACGCGTTATAACCGTAGCCCTAAATACGCGCGTGCAGTTTTTGAATTGAGTCAGGAATTTTTGCAAACACCTGAACAAAGCGTAGCTCAATAAATCATGCAACACGGTAATATTCGATCTAGCTGGATACTGTTTGGCGTTTTCTCTCTCGTTCTAGCCTCATGCTCTCTTAACTATCCAGATAGAACCTCAGACACACCGTCTAAAAGTACACCCGCCGGCTCCCACGTGCCGATCGTAGTCAGGTCCAATGACTCGGTTCCTGAAAATGTCGATGCGCAAAATATCGAAAACTTTTATGTGCTCAATGGGCGTCGCTACGCCGTATTGAAAAGCAGTCTTGGATTTAGCGAAACCGGCATTGCTTCCTGGTATGGCGACCCTTTTCATGGACGTAAAACATCCAATGGCGAGATTTATGACATGCACGCCATGACCGCCGCCCACAAGCACTTACCATTGCCCAGTTTCGTGGAAGTGACCAATCAACTCAACGGCAAATCGGCGGTCTTGCGGGTGAATGACCGCGGGCCCTTTATCGACGACCGGGTCATTGATCTCTCCTATGCAGCCGCCCAGGCATTGGACGTGGTTCAACATGGCACGGCGCCAGTGAGCATTCGCGGCCTTGACGACCTGAACCTGGTCGAAGAGCAGCAACGCATTGCGTCACCGGAGCGCCCCGGGTTTATCCAGGTAGCCTCTTTTGGTGACCGAAATAATGCCAGCCGTTATCGCCAAAAACTGAGATCAAACGGAATTTCCCCAACCCGCATTCATTCTGTTAGAAGCGACAATGCACAGGTGGTTTACCGCGTTCAGGTTGGCCCAATCGTTAACGGTAAACAATATGATGTAGTTATATCAGAGCTGAAACGGCTCGGCATTCAGCATAGTATTCTACTTAGAGATTAACTGCAGCTAACTGGCATATCCTGTAAAATACGCACCCGTTTGAGCCTAAAGACAATTCTAAAACCAATCACTTTCGGAAATCCTGTGTCAATGAAAAGATTGTTCTTGTTATGCCTGCTTGGAATGCTGACCATATCCAGCCTGCACGCGGCAAATGTCGTCCCCCAACCACCCAATATCAATGCTGAAAATTATTTACTGATCGACGCTGCCAGTGGCCAGATCCTGGCCGAAGAAAATGTGGACGAGCGCATTAATCCAGCAAGTATTACCAAGATCATGACCAGCTATGTGGTGGCGGATTCAATTGCCAAAGGACGTATAAGTCTTGATGACGAAGTGTTCATTTCTGACAACGCTTACCAAGCCGAAGGCTCCACAACCTATCTGGAGATCAACACTCGCGTCAAACTGATAGATCTTTTGCGTGGCTTGATCATTCAATCTGGTAATGATGCAGCGATCGCTCTGGCTGAACATGTCGCCGGCAATGAGGAGGCCTTTGCCAGTCTGATGAACGAATACGCCAAGGAATTAGGGCTGAACAATACCAATTATCGCAATAGCACCGGCTATACCGATGATATGCATTACACCACCGCGCGCGACATCGCCACACTCTCAAAAGCCCTGATCAATGACTTTCCCGTGCATTATGCGATGTACAAGGAAAAAGAATTTACCTACAACAATATCAAACAAAGTAATCGCAATAATCTGTTGTGGCGGGATGACAGCATCGACGGCATAAAAACCGGACACACCGAAGCCGCGGGTTATTGCCTGGCTGCATCGGCCAAGAAAAAAGGTATGCGTTTGATCACGGTAGTACTTGGTACCAATAGCGCTAAAGCCCGGATCAATGCCAGCCAGACCTTGTTGAACTACGGCTTTAGTTTTTTTGAGGCCAAAACCCTGTACAGCCCGGGTCAAACGATCTTTGAACAACGCGTCTGGAAAGCCGAACAAGAAAATGTGGGACTTAGCAGCAAACACGCTGTGGCCGTGACCATTCCGCGTGGACGTTATCAAGATCTGAAGATTTCCAGTAATATACCTGCCCAGATCATTGCTCCATTAAGTAAGGACAGTGTGGTTGGAAATCTGGAGATCTCTCTGGACAACAAAATTATTGCCAGCGCACACCTGTACCCGGTGTCAGATATTGAACAAGCCGGCATTTTCAAACGCGCGATCGACAGCATGAAACTGTGGTTTGCTGACTAAAGATTGCAATCCATTGATTAACTTGATCCGCCTTACATTGAATTGACCGAAAACAGCACCCATATTGTTACCATGAAAGACAAATCAAACACCAATATTGAAAACCAGGAAACGCTTCTGCAATTTCCTTGCGAGTTTCCAATTAAAGTAATGGGAAAAAATCATGCGACATTTGCCAGTGACATGTGCGAATTGATCCAGACATTTGTTGATCAGGAACTGGATACAAGTAACATCAGCTCAAGACCCAGTCGTTCCGGCAAGTACTCGGCGTTAACTATTACCATTACCGCCAAAAGCAAAAACCAGCTGGACAAAATTTACCAGGCACTCTATGCGCATGAAGATGTGCATATGACCCTGTGATTGGCAGACGCATCCTATGGAAACAGTAAGCACAACTCCTGTGTACAAAGACCTTGGCCTGGTTGACTACCAGCCGACCTGGGATGCAATGCGTGAGTTAACCGAGCAACGCAATCAAGAAACCCGGGATGAACTCTGGTTTTTACAACATCCACCGGTCTTTACCCAGGGCCTGAATGGCAAAGCCGAACATATTTTATTTCCAGGCGATATTCCGGTTATCGCTATCGACCGCGGGGGTCAGATCACCTATCACGGACCAGGTCAATTGGTAGTGTATCCCTTACTAGATCTTGCACGCCTGAGGCTCAATACCCGCAGTCTGGTGTGTTTGCTTGAGACCGCCATTATTCAAACCCTGGCCGACTACGATATTGAGGCGTATGGCAAACGCGATGCTCCCGGCGTTTATGTGGACGAGCGCAAGATCGCCAGCCTGGGTTTGCGCATTAAAAAGCAGCGCAGTTATCATGGGCTTGCCTTGAATATCGACATGGACCTCGAACCGTTTGCACGCATTAACCCTTGCGGTTACCAGGGCCTGGTCATGACCGATATGCAACAGGAAGCCTCACAACATATTGAGTTCGATCAGGTCAGTAGATCGCTTAAATCCCACTTGATTGGCGCATTGGGCGAGTCACTCACTCAAGCAACACCTTAAACTGATAAAATTCACCTATGACTACTTCTGACCAAACTACTGGCGCTCGCCCGAAAAAACTCGAGGCCGGCAAAAAAATGACGGCCGCTGAAAAAATGGCCCGCATTCCTGTAAAGATTGAACCAACAATTAAGCCACTGCGTAAGCCCGACTGGATACGAGTGAAATTGCCACTGAGTAACAAGGTTGACGCACTTAAGCAAAAGCTGCGTGATAATAATCTGGTTACGGTGTGTGAAGAAGCAAGCTGCCCAAACCTGACGGAATGTTTCACCAAAGGCACAGCGACTTTTATGATCATGGGCGACATATGCACCAGGCGATGCTCTTTTTGCGATGTGGCGCATGGTCGGCCAAATGCCCTTGATGCGCATGAACCTGAAAACCTGTCCAAAACCATTCAGGACATGGATTTGCGCTATGTCGTAATTACCTCGGTAGATCGCGATGATCTACTCGATGGAGGTGCGCAACACTTTGTTGATTGCATTCAAGCTATCCGGACACGCACCCCTGAGGTGAAAATTGAAGTATTAGTACCGGATTTCAGAGGACGCCTGGATAAAGCTTTGGAAATAAGCCGCAAAGCCTTGCCCGATGTATTCAATCACAATCTGGAAACCGTTCCGCGTATTTATCGAAAAGTTCGCCCGGGTTCGGATTATCAGCATTCACTGGATCTATTGGCAAAATTTAAAGCGCAAAATCCCGAAATTACCACAAAATCCGGGATTATGGTGGGAATAGACGAGACCTATGATGAGGTTATTGAGGTTATGCAGGATTTGCGCAATCACAATGTCGATATGCTCACGGTTGGCCAATATTTACAACCCAGTCGCCACCATTTGCCGGTCACCCGCTACTGGACTCCACAAGAATTCAAACGACTGGAAGAAACCGGATATGAGCTGGGGTTCACACATGTTGCTAGTGGACCCTTGGTAAGGAGTTCATATCATGCTGATTTACAAGCAGAAAACAAATTCGGGGATCGGGCAAGCTGATTTCAGTTGTTTATTTGCAACACTGTTTAATTTTTCGTTTTTATAAATTGTGATGAGCTTCACAGAAGCGCATTTATCAGACCGGGCGAAATTGTTAAAAATCCCATAAAAATCAGTGTTGTGTGCATTTCACCCTAGAACGTAAACAACGATGAACTTATGTGGTGATTTTGTTTCAAGTACCTGTCTAATCTGTTAAAGTACACAGGCTTTATAGCTAATGGTGTGCTGTCTTTTTCATAGGCGGTGCCATTTTTTTTATTTGGGGATTTACCTTGGAGGGTAAAACAATGAAACTTCGTGCAGTCAATATCCTGCTCGTCTCTGCTGCCGCAGTCGCATTGGCTGGTTGTGCTCAGTCGAGCACTGGCTCGCAGACAGCGGCAAGTCAGTCAGCGGGATCACAATCAGCAGCAAGTCAATCAGCGAGTCAATCAGCCGGTTCACAATCTGCTAGTCAATCAGCCGGTTCACAATCTGCTGGTCAATCAGCCGGTTCACAATCCGCTGGTCAATCAGCCGGTTCACAATCCGCTGGTCAATCAGCCGGTTCACAATCTGCTGGTCAAGCTGCCGGTTCGCAACAAGCGGCTCCCGTTGCTGCAGCACCTGCTCCAGTAGATAACACTGGTCCTCTGAAAGCCGAGATCGACCGTTTACGTCGTGAATTGGCAATGGCCAAGAATGTTGAGCCAATGGTTAAGGAAGTTTGTGGTCCTAACTGTGGTAGCAACGACTTGTTCCCACCGAATGCCAAGCCAGGCGAGTGTTACGCTCGTGTGATCATTCCTGCTAACTACAATACAGTATCCGAGAAGGTAGTTCGTCGTGAAGCTTCCGAGCGCATCGAAACTATTCCTGCTACATACAAAACTGTAACCGAGCAAGTACTGGTTAAGCCTGCCTTTGAAAAACGTATTCCTATTCCAGCAGTATATGGCTCTGAGTCAGATCAAGTTCTGGTACGTGAAGCGTCAACTCGCATCGAAACCATTCCTGCTACTTACAAAACTGTAACCGAGCAAGTTCTGGTTCAACCAGCTTCAACACGCACAGAAGTTATCCCTGCCCAATACGGCAAAGGTAGTGAGCGTGTCCTGGTTCGTGCAGCATCAACTCGTATCGAAACCATTCCTGCTACTTACAAAACTGTAACCGAGCAAGTGCTGGTTCAACCGGCATCTACTCGTACTGAAGTAGTTCCTGCTCAATACGGTAGTGGTACAGAGCGTGTTTTGGTTCGTGCAGCATCTACTCGTATCGAAACTATCCCTGCAGAATATAAAACAGTAACCGAGCGTGTTCTGGTTTCTCCAGCAACAACTCGTACTGAAGTTATTCCTGCTCAATACGGTCCTGGTTCTGAGCGTGTAATGGTTCGTGCAGCCTCAACCCGTATCGAAACTATTCCTGCCGAATACCGCACCGAGTCTGAGCAAGTTATGGTTCGCCCTGCTCGTACAGAATGGAAACGCTCTACTGGTACCGGTGGTGGTTCTGGTTCTGGCGTAGGTTCAGCAGCAACTAACGTAACCGTTGGTAGTTTTGTTGAGCGTTTTGGTGGAACTGTTGTTGAAACTAAAACCAATGACACTGGTGAAGTAATGTGTTTGGTAGAAATTCCTGCCGAGTACCGTACAGTTACCCGTCAAGTTTTGGTTAAGCCTGCTTCCAGCCGTACTATCGAAATTCCTGCCGAGTATGCAAACGTTGATACCACCAAGTTGATCACACCTGAATCAACTCGTGAGATCGAAGTTCCTGCTGAGTATGCGACAGTTACTAAACAAGTATTGGTTAAGCCTGCTTCTAGCCGCACTATCGAAATTCCAGCCGAGTACGCTAACGTTGACACTACTACAGTGGTCAAACCTGCGACAACGCGTGAAATTGCAGTACCTGCGGTTTACAAAACAGTAACCAAGCAAGTGGTAGATACACCTGCGTCTTCACGCACTATCGAGATTCCTGCCGAGTATGCAAATGTTGACACCACAATTGTGGTCAAGCCTGCTTCAACTCGCGAGATCCCGGTTCCTGCGGTATACAAAACGGTAACCAAGCAAGTGGTTGATACCCCAGCTTCACAGCGTGAGATCAACATTCCTGCCGAGTACAAGTCTGTATCCCGTCGCGTTGTCACCAAACCTGCTTCATACCGTACTGAAACCGTTCCTGCGGTTTACAAAACTGTATCCAAGCAAGTCGTTGACACTCCAGCTTCAACACGCAGCATTCCTATTCCTGCGGAATACGAAACTATTACGCGTAACGTTAAAGTTTCAGACGAGCGTTCAGAATGGCGCCCGGTTCTGTGTGACGTGAACATGACCAATGCAAACATCCGTAAGCTGCAAACAGCCCTGAAAGCTGTTGGCTGCTACGAGTGCCGCATTGACGGTATCATTGGTCCATGTACCTATCGTGGTGCTAACGAATGTTACGCGCGTAAAAAAGGTCTGCCAGTCTCAACAACTTCGAAATACATCACACTGCGTGTGATCAGAGAGTTGGGTCTTGACTTAGACTAATAGCGTTAGTTAGACAAAACGCTTAAAATAGCAGCCTCGCCTAGCGGGGCTGCTTTTTTTTGTCTTGGATTTTGCCATATTAAAATTTTTTAGTAATATTTTAGCTCTTTAAAGGTTTCTACTTTCTAACCTCTTGATCCGATAACTAAACCACTAGATATAACCATGCAAAAAACTATTCTTACACGATTATTATTTCTTATCACTGCTTTCGTCCTAAGTGCTTGTGTGCCAATTCAATATGGTGATATTGAAACCGATGACACCGGTCAACTGGTTGGCTTGAATATTGAAGATACGCCTGAGCTTTATCAACAAAGAGTGGATGAAGTCTTCGAACTTGTGCTGAGCCTGGATGAAAGTATTGACCCGATAGAAGCGCGTGACCTAGCTGAAAGTTCAGTTTTCAGAGCGATGTCCTTAGCCAAGGAATTTAACCTGACTTGGCCTCCGGTTTGGCACAATGTCCTGGTCAATTATGGATATCGCCCACGAGGTCTGTGCATTCATTTCTGTTATGACCTGATCACAATGCTAAGAGAAAAAAATTATAAAACCATGCAATTCCATTGGGGTATCGCCAATGAAGGCAGCAGCTATCCCTTAGAGCACAGCTCCCCTGTGGTTACTGCGATTGGTCAAGATTTCTACGCCGGGGTGGTGCTGGATGCATGGCGCAGCTCGGGAAAGTTAACTTACACCTATGTTAAAGGCGATAAATACGAATGGCATCCTTTTGACGAGAGTCGCCTGAATGTGCCTAAAGCCAGTCGTGAAAGTGTGCCCAACAAACTCAAAGGTGGGCAACAGGCGGTTATGACTAGCGAATAAAACGCTCGATCTCGGCAATGCGTGATTCGGTTCCGGCGTCAAACCAACGCGCTGCTGTGAATTCTCCCGTGACTCGGGCACGTCGAATGGCCGCTTTCAAAAGTGGCGCCAAGGGAAATTTTCCGGGGCGCAATTCAATGAATAATTCTGGTCTGTATACGCCAATTCCGGAAAATGTATAGGATTTTTTATCTGCATGATCATGACTATCCGGCAACGCTGGATCTTTTAGAAACACCTTATTTTCCAGCATGCAAAAATCACCGCCAGGATTAAAACTTGGATTTTCTACCAGAACCAAATGAGCAAGTGTGTCAGCGTCCAGATCATGACCCAGTCCCTCGAGATCGAACTGGTGGAATATGTCTGCATTCACGACTATAAAAGGCTTATTGCCTAATAATGGCAAGGCCTGATAAATTCCACCC
Source organism: Gammaproteobacteria bacterium (assembly GCA_013001575.1). NCBI lineage: Bacteria > Pseudomonadati > Pseudomonadota > Gammaproteobacteria > Gammaproteobacteria bacterium. The sequence continues at coordinate 29,456 of JABDMI010000029.1, read as the reverse complement.
CCGGTTTCAAGACCGGATTCCGGCTCGATTGAATACTCGAGATTAACTTTGTAACGACTCCCGCTGCCCAAGTGGTCGATCAGTTGCTGTCCGAGCCATCCGGTATTTATCACAATGTCTTGGATACCGGCTTTGTGTAATGCTTCAATCTGATATTCGATCAAACATTTTTCTCCAACCCTGATCAAAGGCTTGGGTTTTGTATCCGTTAAGGGACTTAAACGCACTCCACGTCCTGCAGCGAGAATCATTGCACGCATAGTCATTGTAGAGCTACGCCAGAAGTCAATTCAGGAATATTTTCCAACAATATCTCAGACAGCTCGTGTAATTCAGGGTAAAGTTTTTTCAGGTCGACTATATAACTTGCAGTTCTGGGTATATCATGCAAATACTGCGCTTTGCCATCACGATAATTCAAGCGGCAAAAGATTCCGATAGCTTTTAAATGCCTTTGCACTCCCATCAAATCCAGTTCATAAGTAAATTGCTGAATAGTTTGCCCCTTTAAAATACCCCTCTGGTTTGCCTTTTCCCAGTAATATGCCAACAATTCTTTGCGAAATTCAGGCTCGAGCTTGATATAACAATCTTTTAACAAGGAAACCAGGTCGTAGCTCACTGGACCAATTACCGCATCTTGAAAATCGATCACACCAAGTTGCCCCGCATTCATCATCAAATTCCTGGAATGATAATCGCGATGCACTAAAAGATGTTTTTGCGCGAGTGCATTTTTTCGCAATTTGGCGAATAGACTGTGTAAATAATTCAATCTATCTTTAAGCGGTTTTTTCTGACAGTGTTTTGCCAGAAACCAGTCTGTAAACAAATGCATTTCTGTATTTAAGAGTGTTTCCGAATACTCTGGAAGGGAAAATTGTGCCTGATACGCCTGGATCTTGAGTAATTCATCAATGGCTAACTTATACAGATCAGTGCGATTTGCTGCGTTCAGATTATCCAAAAACGTTTCACTGCCGAGGTCTTGCATCAAGATGAAGCCATTCGACTCAGACACCTTGTAAAGATCTGGCACGCCGATCTTGCCACGCGCCCAGTCACTGGCGATATCAATAAAAGGACTTAATGGCTCCTTATTTGGCGGCGCATCCATCACAATCATGTTTTTCCCCGACTCCAGGGTCAGTCTGAAATAGCGACGGAAACTCGCGTCAGCAGACGCTGGTCGCAAAGTGAAATCTGCATAGCCAAGCTCACCCAACCAACCCATCAATTGCTTAATGCGCGGGTCTTCAGACATATGTGAAGTTGTATTTTCTGATGCGATGAAAGTTCTCATTTAAATTGAAATTAAAGCTTACGCGGTCTAAAAAGATTATAATTACTCAACTGTTTGCATACGTATTCCGGAACCAAGCAATATTATAAATGGTCTGACCTACCACTGGTCAGATTGGACAAAAATATTACCTAACAATGCCAAAAAAATTCTTCCTACTAAGCATTTACTTAATCCTGGCTTCATTCAGTTATGCAAATGAATGTGTGATAGCAGAGGTACAAGATTCAGAATCAGTGGCCTCTGAAGCGAAACCGGAAAAAATCCTGGTATATGCCCGTGAAGTAGATGGCACGAAAAACCGCTTTAGTCTGAAAAAAGAAGTTGAATTGCATTATCAAGGGCAAACCATACATACCGATATTGCCGAATATAACTCCCAAACCGGAAAATTCACAACGCCGGGTCAAGTATCACTCTCGAGTGAAAGCGGCTCGATCAATGGATTAACAGCAGATTTTGATCTCAAAAAGCGAACCGCCAATTTTAAAAATGCAGAATTCGAGTTCAAGGACGGTACGCGTGGCGCTGCAAAAGAACTGAATTTACAAGAAAATGGTGTTCAAACCCTCAAAGGTGTTAGTTACAGCTCATGTCCCAAAGACCACAGTGGCTGGCAACTGATCGGAGAAGAGATCACGCTCGACCAGAATAAGCAACGAGGAACGGCACGTGGTGTACGCCTAGAGTTTGCCGATATCCCGTTGATGTATCTTCCGTATTTTACCTTCCCGATCAACAACCAGAGAAAGTCCGGCTTTCTTATTCCCAATATAGGCAATTCTGGCAAGAGTGGCTTAGAGATTGGAATTCCTTACTACTGGAATATTCGCCCCAATATGGACATGACCAGCACCACCCGACTATTAGGTGATCGCGGTATTCAACTGGGCAATGAGTTTCGCTATATTAACAATTTTTCGAATGGCATCATCGAATTCGATTACCTGGCTTCCGATTCTAAACGCAATATTGACAGGAATAAATTTACCTGGAATAACGATTTTCGTTACGGACCGAATTGGGATGCGGCTATTAATATTCAAAACGTTTCAGACAATAATTACTTTATTGATTTCGGCGGTGACCTTAGCACAACAACTATCACCAACTTGAATCGCGAAATTTCGCTTGACTATTATGGCAAACGTTGGACCGTGAATTCCCTGATCCAGGATTATCAGGTCATCAATCCCAGCATTGATAATTTTCAAGAGCCTTACCAACGTTTACCGCAAATTTCCACACATGCAAAATGGCAAAATCTGGGTCTGGAAGGTTTGAGTTTTATACTCGACAATGAACTGGTCAATTTTCAACGCGATATTGGAGTCGAGGGTTCACGATTTCATATTTACCCCCAACTGCAATATGAATGGTCAAATAGCGCGGTTAGTCTGAATGGCTTAGTCGGTATGAATTTAACCCAATACAATTTGCAACATACTGCACAAGACCTAGACGCAAAACCTGGGCGTGCCTTGCCCATTGTTAATCTGGATGCACGTCTGCATCTGGAACGCGAGATTGCTGGCAGTACATTGCCGCAGACTCTGGAGCCCCGGGTGCAATACACATACATTCCCTACAGGAACCAAAGTGCATTACCCATTTTTGACACTGGACTGCCCGACCTCAACCAGAATCAGTTATTTAACCCACGACGCTTTAACGGGCTTGATCGAATTGGCGATACACATCAAGTTGCACTTGGATTAAGTTCACGCTTATTGGAAAACCCAAACGGGCAAAGTTTGCGTTTTGATGTGGGCCAAGTATTATTTTTTAAGGATCGTGAAGTCAATCTTAATCCAGCCACGGGGCCGCAAAAATCTTCATCATTATTAATTGCAGAAACGTATTGGCGCCTGAATAAAAAGTGGGCTATGCGTAGTGGCTTGAGCTGGGATGGTTTCGAAGACCAGCACGAAAAACGAAACCTGGCTTTCAGTTATAGCCCCGACCAAAGAAGCATGTTCTCTGCCGGCTACCGCTCAGTACGTGACCGCGTTGATCAGACCGACATAGCCTTTCGTTACCCCGTGAACCAACGCTTGAATCTGGTTGGGCGCTGGAATTATGATCGTTTGAACAAGGTAACACTGGATCGCTACTGGGGCCTTGAATACGACACCTGTTGTTGGGGTCTCAGAGCCATCTCGAGGCGGTATATATCAGACCGTGACGGTAACTCAGACAATGCATTCCTGTTACAATTGGAACTCAAAGGCCTCTCAAGTGTCGGAGCACGTGCAGATCAATTACTCCGGGACAATATTTTTATTGACGAATTTTAAACTTATCAATTAACACCCTTTCAACATGCTACAAATATTATTTATGAAATTTATCAAAACAATCAGCTTATTAATTACTAGTTTTCTGTTGTGTATAACAGCTCAGGCAGAGTTACTGGATCGCATTGTCGCCGTAGTAAACGATGACATCATTCTGCAATCCGAATATGAAACCGAATTAAGGGTTGTAATTGCACGCTTGCAAGCAACTCAACAACAGTTGCCGTCACGTGCACAAGTGGCCAAACAAGTTCTCGAGCAATTAATTGTTAAAAAGATCCAGACGCAAAGAGCACGCAATGCTGGTTTACGTATCCCGGATGAAATGATTAACCAGGCTTTAGCCACAATCGCACAACGCAATGGCACCAGCCTGAGCCAGTTACCCGCTGCATTGGCGGCTGATGGAGTCGATTACGCCACTTTCCGTGAAGAAATTCGTCAGGAAATTACAATCCAGCAATTAACCCAACGCGAATTGAGTGGAAATATTCGGGTTTCTGATGCAGAAGTTGAACGTTTAATTTCCCAAGGTAATGCCGATCAGGAATATTTGATCAAACACATTCTGTTGACTCTTGATGAAGATGCACCCGAGGAATTACGCGAGAAAAAATTCAATCTTATCAATACGCTTAAACAGCGAATAGCAGACGGAGAGAATTTTTCTAAATTGGCTATTGCCTATTCGAACGGGGCCAAATCTCTGGAAGGCGGAAATCTTGGCTGGAGAAATTTAGCCCAGGTACCGAGTATATTCAGTGACATGATCAGAAGCTTGGAGGTTAATCAGGTGTCTGATGTCATTCGCAGTCCAAGTGGTTTTCACCTGATCATGATCGAAGATACGCGCGGTAATGAATTACCTGAGCAGATCATTGAACAATACAAGGTCAGACACATTCTTATTAGCGACTCTGATCTTGGCACAGACGAAGAAAACAAAGAGAAACTCCTCAAACTGAAACAAGACATTGAGTCAGGTACGGATTTTTCCGAACTTGCTCGCTTGCACTCACAAGACCCGGGTTCAGCAACCAAAGGTGGTGAACTTGGTTGGTCTGTGACCGATGTTTATGACCCAAGCTTTGCCGGTGTTATCAAAACCACGCCTATCGGAGAGGTGAGTGAACCTTTTAGAAGCCAATTTGGTTGGCATATTCTCGAAGTTCAGGATAAACGGGAAAAAGATATGGCTGAGGATTTATTGCGTAATCGCGCCCGAAATGCTCTGCGTGAACAAAAATTTGAAGAAGAGTCCTTGCTCTGGATGCAGCGTCTACGCGATGAAGCTTATGTGGAATATCGACTCTAAGAACATGAGCCATACTAAATAGCCTGATAATTAACCAGACATGAGTCTTTTCCTGCCAAAAATTGTTGTCACCTCGGGTGAACCATCCGGCGCAGGGCCTGACGTCTGTCTGCATCTGCTCAAAGCAAAATTACCTGCTCGTATTAGCATTATCGGCGACTCTGTTGTGTTTGGTCAGCGCGCTAAACAACTTGGCCTTGAAGATGCCCTGAAACATCTGGATCTTATAAGTGTACCAACTGCACTACCAGTGGTCGCCGGTCGCCTTGATAGCAAAAACGTCCCAATGGTTCTTGAGCAACTCGACATTGCGATTCAAGGATGCGTACGTAAACAGTTTCATGCCATGGTCACGGCCCCGGTACATAAAGGGATAATCAATGAGGCTGGGTATGCCTTCAGTGGACATACAGAGTATCTGGCACAAAAAACCCTGGTCGACAAACCGGTCATGATGCTGGCTTGTGATGAAATGCGTGTCGCGCTGGCTACAACCCACTTGCCTTTGAGTAAAGTGCCCGCCGCCATCACACAAGATGCCTTGATCAATGTTCTGGAAGTTTTGTATAACGACCTCAAGCTACATTTTGGAATTCAATCTCCAAGAATAGCTGTGTGCGGATTGAACCCGCATGCTGGCGAACAGGGGCACCTGGGTCGTGAGGATATTGATACTATTGAACCAACATTGAACCTGGCCCGAAACTCCGGAATGGATCTGATTGGTCCATTACCTGCTGACACGGTTTTTACTCCTAAAATATTGCATGATGTTGATGCAATTCTTTGCATGTATCACGACCAGGGCTTACCGGTATTAAAATATGCCAGTTTTGGCAAAGGGGTGAATATTACCCTTGGTTTACCAATTATCCGAACTTCTGTGGATCACGGCACTGCATTGGATCTGGCGGGCACTGGCCGCGTTTCACCCGACAGCATGATTGCAGCTGTTGAAACCGCTATTGAAATGGCAACAGTGGCATACCAACGTAAAAAACGTAAAAAACAGAATTCACTTGCGGCAAGTCAGGAAATTGCACAACTTCATCAACCTGCTCAAACTTCATTTGCACAAGCGCATAAAGCCGAAAATCAGGAACTTCGCAACAAAGGCGCAGTCCCGGAAAGTGCCGAATTAAGTGATGACGATATTCACGAAATGTTTAATATTCTTGAAGAGGACCATTCTCTGCAACGTAAGCAGATACTTCCGGCCGAAGAAATTCCAGAAGAAGAACTGGTTATTGAAAAAGCACTTGAAAAAGAAATTGATCTTGAATCCACGATTACATCCAGTATTGAAAAAACCATTCGAAGTATGAATGATATTATTAAATAATACTGATAAAAAACTGAATGCCTGACGCACATATGTCTCACCCGGTACGTAAACGTTTTGGTCAGCATTTTTTACACGATGCGCATGTAATACAACGCATAGCAGAAGCCATTGACCTGAAACACAATGACCATGTCATTGAAATTGGCCCGGGATTAGGCGCATTGACCCTTCCCCTGCTTGAACGCTACCCGTATCAACAATACCTGGCTTTGGAAATAGACCGCGACGCCATAAAAAGCTTGTCCAATGCCACACAAAAACATACCGATTTCTTCATACAAGAAGCTGATGCCTTACGCACCGATTTTGCTGCATTGCTTCCTGAGGCCGAGAATATCAGGCTAATTGGCAATCTCCCGTACAACATTTCTACCCCTCTAATTTTTCATTTGATAAATTTCAAGCATCGTATTATTGATATGCATTTTATGTTGCAAAAAGAGGTGGTTGATCGCATGGTTGCTATGCCAGGGAGTAAAACCTATGGCCGACTCTCGGTTATGGTTCAGGCTCACTGGAATGCGGAGAAGCTTTTTGAGGTAGGCCCGGGTGCCTTTAAGCCACCGCCTAAAGTTGACTCGGCAATTATCTGCTTGACCCCAAAATCAATCTCGCATGCAAATGAATACCACATCAAAGATCCGGCAATATTTGCTGATGTTGTGCGTCAGGCTTTCAGCCAAAGACGCAAAACCATTCGAAATAGCCTTAAATCGTTTCTAAGCCCCGAAAATTTTGATCAACTGGGCCTGGACCCTCAATTACGCGCTGAAAGATTGTCTGTTCTGGATTTCATTAGCATAAGTAATTATTTGAGTTCTAAAAACCAATGAGTCAGGACAGCATTAATGTGAGCGTTCAAACTGAATACATCGAGGCTCAGTCCGATGCACTCAATGGCGTGTTCACTTTTGCCTATCATGTTGAGATCAGCAACAATTCCAGTGAAACCGTACAATTAATAACGCGTAAATGGATCATTACCGACGCCAATGGCATTACCAAAGAAGTAAGCGGAGAAGGAGTTGTTGGATTGCAACCTGTTTTGCAACCGGGACAAGTGCATCGTTATACAAGTGGAGCGGTATTGAAAACCCCAATAGGCTGTATGTATGGACATTATGGTATGCGCACTATGCAAGGAGATACTTTTAATGCCAATATTCCGGTTTTTAGTCTTGCAGTTCCAGGCCTGGTCAATTAAATTTGATAAATAATAAAACACAGGGATTCTAATGGCTATTTATGCGGTTGGCGATGTTCAGGGTTGCTATCAAGACCTGAGAAACAAACTGGATGAGGTTGAGTTTGACCCGAAAAAGGATACACTTTGGCTAAGTGGAGATCTGGTAGCCCGTGGTCCCAAATCATTAAAAACTTTGCGTTATCTGTTTTCCATTCGTGACTCCATCGTCACGGTGCTTGGCAACCACGACCTTCACCTCTTGGCACTTGCGTATCACAAGCCTTTACAAGCAAATTACAGCATTGGCAAAGACCTGAAACCTATTTTCAAGGCCAAAGACAAGATCGATCTGCTGGAATGGTTGAGCCATCAACCTCTGGTGCATTACGAACTGGAACTGAATACCCTCTTGGCACATGCCGGTATCTACCCTCTCTGGAGCATGGGAAAAACCTTGAAACTGGCGCGTGAAGTGGAAGAGGTACTGGTAGATGAAAAACAGCGAAGTAAATTTTTCAAAAACATGCATGGCAACCAGCCAAGTCTTTGGTCAAAAAACCTGATTGGCTACGAACGCCTGAGATTCATTACAAACGCTTTTACCCGGATGCGCTATGTAACCAAACGCTGTCGACTTAACCTGCAGAATAAAAGTCAGTTAAAACAAAAACCCAAAACCCTTATCCCCTGGTTTAAATACCCCGGTCGAAAACTTAAAAAAACCCCGATTGTATTTGGCCATTGGGCAGCGCTTGGTTACTATAAACGTAAAAATATACTGTGCCTGGATAGCGGCTGCGTGTGGGGCAATGAACTGACTCTGGTCACCATCAAAGAATAAGCGCTGTGAAAGCAAACCAGATTCTCGGTGAGATAAAGGCGCTTGCTAACCCTGAAATTGCAAAACATTCGCAAGGCTTTTTCAAAACCGGTGATGGTCAGTATGGCGAAGGTGATATTTTCCTGGGCATCAGGGTGCCGGTTTTACGCAAAGTTACGCAATAGAAAAATTTCCACCGACGCGGCGTAAAAATTTTTAGCCGGTGCGATCTAGGACCCGGATTTCTTCCTTTGCTTCCACTTTCTCTGCAGTCCGATTCTGTACTCGCGATTAAAATGTGAGAAAAAAGAATTCAACAAACCCAACTGGGGGTTGATTGGCTTATTCTTTGCCAATTTCAGAATTTGGTGATAATACCAGGCCACATCACCAAAAATATTCACCATGCGAAAAACTTTGGATTTGCTGGCCGGACCAAAAGCACCAGACCATAGCTTGGGCTCATATTGTTGAGCTTTCTCTTCGGTACCGTCAATGAGTTTTTGCGAAATTGCCGGGTCCACACAAAGTGGCCGTGCGATCCCAACAACATCCAGTTCATGATTGGCCAGTGTTTCAAGCATGGTATTACGCGAACGGAATCCACCGGTGACAAGTAATGGAATATTTATTGATGATTGTATAGTCTGGGCATATTCAAGAAAATAGGCTTCACGTTTACGCGTACTTTCACGTGTGTTTTCGTCGACTTCCGGATTCTCTATATCCGAAACTTCACCGGTGTGTCCAAGCAATTTGATCTGTTCATAAGTTCCACCAGAAATCTCCAACAGGTCGATTCTTTCATCACTCAGCCATTTAGCCACCTGGGCACTCTCTTCCAGGGTGAAACCGCCTTTTTGGAAATCGGCCGAATTGAGTTTAACAGACAGCGGATAATCCATACCCAATGTTTCACGACACTTGCGTACGATCTTTAACAGAAAATAGGCTCGATTTTCCAGATTGCCGCCCCACTCGTCAGTACGGCGATTGGTAACTGGGGACAGGAATTGACTGATCAAATACCCGTGCGCTCCATGAATTTGGATGCCGGTAAATCCGGCCTCTTTTAGGATGACGGCTGTATTCACATAACGGTCTATCGCCTCTTCAATGTCTTCGACAGTCATGGGATTCGGTTTGGCAAATGAACCTAGCATTTTTAATTGCACATCCGACGGAGACAATGGACGCATGGATGAGATTCGGGCACACTGACGACCCGGATGTGAAACTTGTGCCCAAAACTGATTGCCGTTAACTGTAGCTGCTTCAACCCAGGATTGTAATTGGGCAAATCCGGAATGGTTTTCGACAACCACATTGCCGGGGCGTTCCAAATAGCGCTTGTCGACCATAATATTGCCCGATATCAACAAGCCAGTACCGCCTTCAGACCAGCTGCGGTAAAGATTCTGGTGACCATGGGTTGCGTGGTCATAGGCGTCTGCGAGCCCTTCGGTCATAGCCGACTTACACAGTCGGTTAGGCAAAACAACGCCACACGGTAATTTAAGCTCGGATGCAAGTGTGACTGTCATGTTCTGGTCTCGTAGTATGGGTTGCTAAGTCGCAAATAATTGCTTGCTTATATTTTTAAAGGCTTTGAATTCCAAGGCGTTGCCTGATGGATCACAAAAAAACATCGTGGCTTGTTCTCCCGGCTCACCCGGGAAACGAATATAAGGTTCGATAATAAACGCTACTTTCCCTTTTAATGACTCGGCAAGCGTGCGCCAGACAGGCATTTCCAGTACCACGCCACAATGCGGTATAGGAACCCCATGCCCATCCACCGGATTGATGTGCTGTTTGACCTTGCCTTGTTTGCCCAGCTCCGGATCGAGGTGGCATGTCAGCTGATGCCCGAAAAAATCCAGATCGACCCAGTCAATATCACTACGACCCATAGAACACCCCAATGTTTGTGTATAAAAATCACGTGCTTCATTAATGTCGCGAACAGTCAGGGCAAGATGAAATGGAGTCATATTATTGAATCAATAAATAATGCAATTTTTTATTCTGTGGCAAATAAATGTTTTTCTATGTCACTTAATGTTTTAAATTCCAAAGCATTACCACTTGGATCGTAAAACAACATACTCGCTTGTTCTCCCGGTTCACCCTCAAGGCGTACAGCGGGAGACAGTATAAACTCGACTTTGTCGGTTAGCTCAACGGATAATGCCAGCCATTTTTCCATCTCCAGCACCACCCCGTAATGTGGAACCGGGATCACACCATGCCCATGCTTTGGAAATACGTGGTGTTGAATGCGACCCTGTGAACCAAGCTCCGTATCCAAATGACAAACCAGTTGATGACCATATAAATTCAGGTCGACCCAGTCACTACTGCTGCGCCCGACTTCACAATGCAAAACATTCGTATAAAAATCTCGCGCTTCATCGATGTCTCTGACCGGAATGGCTAAATGAAACGGCGTTATAGTCTTCATTCAGGCACACCCGCTGTCAAGAAAATCACAGATCACCGGTCTGAATCGATCCATGTCCACTAGAAATGAATCATGGCCCTGGATCGAGTCCAGCTGCACAAATTCCACATTGTCACAGACCGCTCCCAGAGCCTCTGCAAGCTCTTGCTGCTGATGCAAAGGAAATAAAAAATCAGAGCTAACGCCGATCACCAGGGATCTCTCTATGTCGATCTCTTTTAAAGCCGCAGCAATCGATCCGCCATGTTCGGCAACATCGAACAGATCCAGGGCACGCGACAGATACAGATAGCAATTGGCGTCGAACTGGCCGGTAAATTTTTTGGCATGCGCCTCAAGATACGATTCCACATCAAACTCAATGCCAAATGCTCCACCACCACGTTCGCTGGCCCGCTCTCGTCCAAACCGTTGGCGCCATTCGGTCGCAGAACGATAGGTGATCATGCCCAGTTTACGCGCCATTTGCATACCCGCAACGGGTTGCTCGTCATCGGCGTATTGACCTTCATTCCAGACAGCATCATTACGAATCAATTCGCGCTGCAAGGAACGTAATGCGATAGCAAACGGTTCGGCGCGTAAAGCCGAGGAAATACTTATGAATGCCCGGGTTTTTTTGGGATGCTGGATCAGATAGGCCAAGGCCGACATCCCTCCCATGGAAGCACCAACCACGGCAGCCAGTTTTTCTATCCCGAATGACTTAACGACTTCATCGGTGCTGGCAGCAATATCTTCGAGGGTTAAAACCGGGAAATCCAGGGCATAGCGCATCCCGGTGTCAGGATGCAAAGACGCCGGCCCGGTACTGCCGTAACAACTACCCAGGGAATTGACACAAATAATGAAATATTTATCCGAGTCCAGTGGACAATTTGAGCCCAACATGTCTTCCCACCAACCCGGACTCTGGTCTTCTGGAGAAGATGAGGCATGCGCGGACGGAGATAAACCTGTGAACAATAATATCGCATTATCCTTACCCGGATTCAGTTCTCCCCAAGTCTCATAAGCAAGTTGATACTCGGGAATTTGACCGCCCTTGCGAAACTTGAAGGGTGTTTTTAATTGTAGATATTTAGTGGCTGGCATTGCTTGGCTATTTGAAAATTTCATGCATTATAAACTAAAGCGGCATCACAACTGGGCATGAAAAAACCCGGAACAGGTCCGGGTTTAGAATTGATCACAACGAGTAAAAAGCTAAAGCATTTTTTTCGCCATATTGAATATATCATCCATGGTCTTGCCATCACCATCCAGGTCCAGCATTTTACCCAACACCGAACGGGTTTGTTGCTGAACTTGAGGCGGTAGTTCTTGTGCCGATTTACCACCAAGTATGCCGCCCAAAATGCCACCAAGATCCGGCATTTTGGGTTGTGGTGGAGGTGGCGGGGCTTTTTTGCGGCCAAATATACTGCCTAACAATCCACCTAAACCGCCACGTTTGGGGGGCGGTGCCGCTTGTGGGGCTTGTCCACCCAGAACCTGGCCAAGAATATTGCCTAGTCCGCCATCATTGCCACCGGACTGCTGACTGGCTTTGGTCAAGGCCTCGATCAAACTTCCCGAGTCGCGAGAATTCACTCGCTTACTCATACCACCCATACTTGCGCCGGCCACTTGCGGCAGAATTTTTTTAAGGATCTCGTAATCGATCCCGGTTGCCTGTGAGGCCTGACGTGCTACTTCGCGGCTGCGGTCCTTGCTGCCTAGAATATGGCCTAAAATGCTATTGCCGTCATCAATCGCTTGCGGGGTGGTAATGGCGCGCGGATCCTCTATGTACTTTTGATGCTTGCCTTTATTGAGAGCGTCCAGCAAGTTGCCCAAACCGCCCTCTTTCTGGATATTCTGATTCATACCTTTAGTCAAGCTCGGTAACAAATTTCGGATTGCATCAAAGGCCTGATTCGGTTCAAGTCCGTGTTGATTGCCGATCTGTTTAACCAGATCGCCGTTTTGCGATTTGAGTATCATTTCCAAGAGGCTGGCCATGCTGTATCTCCTTTATTCCAGACAGTCTGTGTACAAATATTGGTCACACAGTATACTCCCTAAAAAGCCGCAAAGCAGTAAGGCAAGTGTTAAAAATAACGAACTTTAGCCGTTTGGAAGCTGGTTTTGAAAAGCTTATTTTTTCTTTTTGACGTGTCTACGCAAACGTTCACGTTTTTTGATCTGTCGGTCAGTGAGTTTATTCTTGCGTCCGGCAAACGGGTTTTTCGAGGACTTGAGCTCCAGTCGTAATGGCGTGCCTTGTAAGGAAAATGCCTTGCGAAAGGTATTGATCAAATAGCGTCGATAGTCACCCGGCAATTTAGCGGTCTGATTCCCGTGAATCACCAGGATAGGCGGATTACGACCACCTTGATGCACGTAGCGTAGTCTTATGCGCCGGCCACGTACCAAGGGCGGTTGATGTTGTACCACGGCCTGTTCAAGAACCCGCGTCAATTCGGCTGTGGTCAGGGTTTTCATCGCGGCTTGATAGGCATTTTGGATGGATTCGAATAGATCACCTACCCCGGTACCGTGCAAGGCAGAAATAAAATGCAGGTCGGCGAATTTCATAAATTCGATTTTGAGATCGATCTGCCGTTGAATGGTTTGACGCTGATCGGCACTTAAATGATCCCACTTGTTCACCGCAACCACCATGGCACGACCACGGTGTACTGCCAGGCCCATCAAACTGGCATCTTGATCGGTAATGGCTTCACTGGCATCAAGTACCGCGATCACCACGTTGGCCTGATCAATGGCCTGAAGCGTTTTAATGATCGAGAATTTTTCAATACCCTCTTCCACTCTTGATTTACGCCGCACCCCGGCGGTATCGATCATGATGTAGTCTTGTTGTTCCCGGGTAAAAGGTACGGCAATACTGTCACGCGTGGTACCCGGCATGTCATAGGCGACCAGGCGCTCCTCACCCAACATGCGGTTGATCAAGGTCGATTTGCCCACATTGGGTCTGCCAATTACTGCCACTTTTATGGGTTTTTGAGCATCACTTTGCTCATCCGGTTCAACATCTTGTGCAACTGCGCTTGGCGGTATCAATTCTTCCAGCAAATACTCCATCATCGGCCCAATACGATGACCATGCGCCGCGGATACCGGAACCAGATGTTCAAATCCCAGTTGATGAAAATCCATGCTGGCGCGATCCGAGTCCAGACCTTCAGTCTTATTGATCACGGCCATGACCGGCTTACCCAAACGCCGCAACTGTCGTGCGATCGTTTCGTCGGCAGCAGTCAAACCGTCTTTGGCGTCGAGCAAGAAGATCACGTAATCGGCTTCGGCAATGGCAAACTGCACCTGTTTTTCCATCAAGGTATCCAGTTTTTCCGGATCACCACTGAGACCACCGGTATCCACCACGATGTATTCACGCGGCCCAACTTTGCCGTAGCCATATTGGCGGTCCCGGGTAAGTCCGGGAAAGTCCGCCACCAAGGCATCACGGGTGCGCGTCAGGTAATTGAATAAAGTGGACTTGCCAACATTGGGTCGACCGACCAAGGCAATAACCGGGAGCAAGTTGTCGTCTGTTTTCGTGTGCATTGTCATTCCACCAGACGTTCCCGAATGATTATTCAGGAGTGTTGGACTAGCGCTTACTGAGTTACCTGAAAAGCAACCAGCTTGCCATCATCGGCAAATACATAGACCCGGTTATCCTGGGTAAGAGGCGGCATGCGTATAGCCGCCTTGCTGATCTTTTGTCGTGCAATGGTACTGCCGTCTTGTGGCGACAAAAAATGCACAAAACCAGCCAGGTCACCCAGCACAAGTGCCTTTGCTGTTACACCTGGTGCACTGAGTTGACGATATTTATATTCTTGGCTTTTCCATTGCTGCGAGCCAACTTCCTGATCATAAGCAAGGACGTTTCCATCAACATCACTCAAATAAACATTTTTAAAATCTACATTGACCCCGGTATTGCTGGAATGATCATGCGCCCAAATAATGTTTCCGGTTCGTGCGTCAATTTTTGCCAGTCTGGAGTTATAGCCAACCACGAAAAGATTGGCATCATTCAAGGCCAACTTGCCATCGATATCAATTATGCGATCCAACTCTGTGCTGCCCCTTGGCAAGCCGATTAGACGCTCCCAAACAACCGCACCGTCTAAAGCTCGAAAAGAAGAAACCTTACCGCCGTCACTTGCGGTAATAACCACGCCACTTGTTACTATTGGTGAGGAGTACCCTCGTAAACTTAGACGCGGAACTTCTTGTACGTCTTTCCATAGCTCATTGCCATTATTAGAATTAAAAACACTGAGTGTGCCATTCGCCGAACGCACAGCAACTTCACTAGTACCAACAGCTGGCGCTGCTAAAATCTCACCTTTTACCTTGGTACGCCAAAGCTCTGCGCCATCCGTTGCATCCAAAGCAATCACATCACCATTATTACTGCCAACCACAACTCGTCCGGATCCTGCCCCGGGTCCGGCAGCAAGAGCAACGCGTGTTGGCGTAGACCATAGTTGTTTACCAGTGATCGCGTTCAGGGCTGTAACTACGCCGTTGTTACTGGCGACATAGACAATTTCATTGCTGATCGCCGGAGTTAAGCCATAACCAAGACCTTGTGCATAATCTCCTACGCTGGTACTCCAGATCTGTTTAACACCGAGTGACGGGGTAATATCTTTCAGCTCGGCTGGCACCCGGGTTTCTTCAGAGCTTTGATTAAAAATGTTCAAAACACTACAGGCTGAAAGCATGATAGCCATTAGCATTAGACTGAGCAAACGTGTAGCGCGAGACAATGTATTGTATTTTTCTGAGTAATGCATATTACTTCCTGGTGTTTTTATTTTTTACCGAGATCAGACAATTTCATTTGCAAGAGGTTCGGGTCACCGATTGGAGTTTCCAACATCGCAGTTTGAGCCTTTTCATACGCAAACCGCGCATCATTTATATTGCCTTGGGCGCGAAAAATGTCGCCACGTAGCTCTTCGACCAGTGGTATGTAAGATTCGCTTTTAACTTTTGCGATAGTGGTAAGCGCAGCATCAAAATTCTGTTGGGCCAAATAGACCTTGGCTAAACGAAAATTCGCAAGCTCTGTGAGCTCGGCATCTTTGCTGGTGCTGATCGCTTGCTCCAAAGCCGTTGCTGCGTCAGCCAAATTTCCAGACTCCAATGCGACTTTGGCCATGAGCATCTGGGCGTGGGGATAATACGCCGTACTTTTGTATTTATCAGTCAGAGTCGACAAGTGATTCTTTGCCGTATCACTCTCGCCTTCATTAACCGCCGTGACCATATCTTCGAAAACAATGGAAGCCGCACCCGCTTGTTTATCGAGATAAGCCGTCCAGCCACGCCATGCGAATATAGCAACAAGTCCAAGCCCAACCCCGGTAACAATAAATTTACCGTTCTCATTCCACCAATCTACTATTTGCTGTTTTTGTTCAGCATCACTCAAATATTCGCTCATGATTATCCTGTTTGCACCTAAAGAATTGTTCTGTTAATTTTTCTATTGTAATTACTGCTGGTTAGAATCCTGTTCAGCTTTGCGATTCAAGTCGTTTGCACAATTCGCTAATAATGTCATTAAAAGCAAGCGATTCTTGTTCACTGCGAACCCTCAAATTTTTAAGGCTTATGCAATTTTTGGCCAATTCATCTTGGCCCAGTATCAATGCAAATTGCGCACCGCTTTTATCTGCCTGCTTTAATTGCGACTTAAACCCTGCATGACCGCAGTAAACCTCTAATTTTACCCCATTTAACCCGTCACGTATCTTTTCGGCCAATTGAAAACCAGCCCTTTTGACTTCTGCAGCAGCATCCAAAACCAGGTACAGCTCGGGATGTGTATCTGGAATCTGAATATTTGCTTGTTTTAAAAGCAACACAACCCTTTCAATGCCCATGGCCCAGCCAACCGCTTTGCAAGGTTTTCCACCTAATTGCTCAACCAGGCCGTCGTATCGCCCGCCTGAACATATGGCATTCTGAGCACCTAACTGATCAGTGATCCATTCAAAAACCGTGAGTGAATAATAGTCCAGTCCACGCACCAGTCTGGGGTTGACCCGATAAGTGATCCCGGCATCATCAAGCAAATTTTGCAAACCCAGGAAGTGGTCTTGCTCTTCCTGGTTTAGAAACGCGGATAACACAGGTGCATTTTTAACCAGTTCCTGCGTCTGGGGAATTTTGCTGTCCAAAATGCGCATCGGATTTCGCTCCAGGCGTCTTAAACTATCTTCATCCAGCAAGTCCCGATGAGAGGTAAAATACCCAACCAGCGCTGTACGGTATTGCACACGGGTTTCCGAGCTTCCAATTGAATTTATTTCAAGCATTGGGGATAAACCGAGCTTTTTCCAAAGTCTGGCTGTGAGCATGATCAGTTCAGCGTCCACTTCGGGTCCGGCAAAACCAAACGCTTCTGCACCTATCTGGTGAAATTGACGATAACGCCCTTCTTGCGGCTTCTCATGCCGAAACATTGGTCCCATGTACCACAACTTCTGTGTTTGGTTATACAGCAAGCCGTTGCTAATACCGGCACGCACACAGCCTGCCGTACCTTCCGGCCGCAGGGAATATTTTTTGTGATCGTCGCCACCGAATGAATACATTTCTTTTTCAACAATATCGGTCACTTCACCAATAGAACGCTTAAACAACTCGGTGTGCTCGACTACCGGGAATCTAATTTCACGGTATGCATAGGATGAAAGTATTTCGCGCACTGTGTTTTCCAGAAACTGCCAGTGGGGTGTCTCGTTTGGCAGAATATCGTTCATACCACGTAGTGATTGGATTATTTTAGACACTGAAATCTCTCATTTCGCTTTGTGCGTGAATGGGTAAAATCGAAAACGATCAGAAATATTTGTAACAAATCAAGCCAAATTCAGGACACCGACAGACTTATTGGCCGGGCTCTAATACAAAGCGCGCAGTACGGCCTGCTCTGGCATTGGCAGGTATATCATAAAAACTGCCATTCAGTAAAATACGCGTACCTTGCGCATTGCCCAAAAATATTTCTGTTGGACCATTTATATTGATATCGCGTACAGTGCCTTGATTTGCCATGCCATAGATCAAGCGCTGTCCATTTTCAGCAATAACTTCAATCCAGGAACTTTCCAAAAAATTAAACTGCAGTACATTATTGCTGGCATTATTATTTGATGCCACATTTAGAAGACTTTTGGGTTCATTGTTCTGAGCGATGGAATCTAGCGGTTCTTGATTAACTTGTTGCGGGACATCTTCTTGTGCAGGTAGATCTGTTTCCTCGTTATTCAGTGCTACGGCTAAATTAGTCGATTGCTCTGACATGGCATTCGACAAATCTTGCGCTTGTGCTGTTATCTCATCTGATGCTTGCGGCAAAGCGAGCCTCAGAGACTTCTCATTGTTTGCTGAACTGCTAGAGGTCTGATCTTCTGACAGGGATGAATCTGATTGAATAGCTGCAGAATTAACCGGAACCGGGATTACAGAATCATTGCCCGAATTTTCCTGTGCGTCCTTTAACCATAACTGTACCAATATAACAGCTGCATACACCAGAGCTGCAACGGTTAGCAAGGCCAGAAAGCGCATAAACCATTTACTAAATTTTGCATGAGATTTTCGGTTTTTGGTGCTACTCAGGTTCTGTTTAATTACCGGTGTGGTTTCTTTGGGTTGGGCAACCTGATAATAGGCAAACAAAACATCGTCCGGATTTAATCCGAGATGCTGGGCGTAATGTTTAAGGTGGCCTTTGGCAAAGACCTGGGCGCCAAAACGGTTAAATTCATCGGCTTCAATCGCGGTTAACATCCAGGTGTCGAGATTCAATTCGCGGGCAATATCCTTTAATTCCAGACCCAGGGCATCACGTTTATTGCGTAGCATGCTGCCCGGCGATAAAACGTTTCGCACCGATTGTTCGCCTGAGTTGATATCTTTATCCAGATTTTCTGCTTCAGTCATAATTCAGAACCGGTCTTTAGCGATCAAGCAACTGCTTGGCTTGTTTTGAAGACGGATATTTTTGTTGTAATTGCACAGAGTAATAACCGGCCTTATCGTAATTCCTGGCCGCACGCTCAATACGGAAACCCAACCACAAATAATCGGCAGACTGGCTGCTTTCCGGTGTGTATTTAGTCAAGCTTTTCAAAAACTCGCGTGCCGCATCAGGCTTGCCTTGTTCCAGACTAAGGTCAGCCAAATGGTAATAAGCCGGAGTGTATTTCGGATTCACCCCGATCGCTTTACGAAAATATTTATTTGCCGCAACCAGGTCAGGAATTTTTCGCGCACATACTCCGGCATTGGCATAGGCCGCGTCCGGTGTTTGATAGAGACGGTTTTCAGCCGCTTTTTCAAAATACACCAAAGACTCGCGAACATCATTCTGGCGACATAAAAAAGTGCCGTAATTATTCAATGCCACCGGGTCACTTGGATCAAGTTTTATCGCGCGTGCGTAGTGAATTTTAGCCTTGGGCAGATCACCTATTTGTTCATGCGCGAAGCCAAGATAAGCATGTGCCAGGGCGAGATTAGGTTGCTGGGTAACCGCTTTGTTAAGTTTGTTTATCGCCTGTTCGAGGTCATTTTGTTTTAGATATTGTGCACCCAGGGTCATGTTAAAGCGTGCTGCTTCTTCCAAAGAAACTTTTGATTCAGTGTTACGCTTGCTCTGTTGTGGCAATTTATTTGTATTTGCGGTAGTTGCTGGTTGCCCGGTGTTAATTGAGACACATGCGCTGGTAAAAATTAGCGGGAACAAACCAAGTACTAACATCAGGCGAATTGAACACTTGCGTGTTGAACGATTGAACATTACTGAATTTCGCATAGATTATTTACCTGTTACTGTGTATCCGAGTCTAAGTATAGCGATTTTTCAGGCCTCAGATGTATTACTAAAGCGTTTATTTCCCATTCGTTTTTTAACCCGGTTGGCTACTTTTCCGGCCAATTGGCCACAAGCCGCGTCAATGTCATCGCCCCGGGTACGCCGGGTGGTTGCAATAACACCTTTTGATGCCAAAATTTTCCGGAAGCGTTCGATCCGGTTTCCACTCGAGCGTTGGTACTCCGTTCCCGGGAACGGGTTAAACGGAATTAGATTGACTTTAGCCGCGTAAGTTTTGTTTTTCAGTAAATCGGCTAATGCATGTGCCTGTTCAGGATGATCATTCACTTCTTGCAACATCACGTATTCAAACGTCACATTTCGCCCTTTGGTTTTTTGCAAATAATCCCAACAGGCCGGCAGTAATTCTTCAATCGGATGTTTGCGATTGATAGGAACCAGTTCATTACGTAGATCATTGCTTGGAGCGTGCAAGGAAACTGCCAGGGCAACATCTACTTCTGCCGCGAGTTTATTCAATTGCGGGACTAATCCGGAAGTACTCAGGGTGACACGACGACGCGACAGATCAAAGCCAATATCATCCCGCAAGATCTGCATGGCCGGTACCACTTCACGATAATTGGCCAATGGCTCTCCCATCCCCATAAAAACAACATTGGTGATAATGCGTTCCGGGGTGGTCGAATTCAATAGATCGATACCACGTTCAAGTGCCAGTTCGCGTTGCGCCAGCCATACTTGACCGACAATTTCGGCTGCACTCAGATTGCGGTTAAACCCTTGTTGCGCCGTAGAACAAAACGAACAATCCAGCGCACAACCCACTTGTGAGGATACACACAGGGTACCGCGTGCACCATCGGGAATAAATACCGTCTCGATCCCCTGACTTGAATCCATGCGCAGTAACCATTTACGCGTGCCATCCGCAGAGTGTTGCGTGGTCATAATCTCGGGCACCGTCAAATTGGCTTCCGCAAGGAGTTTCTCACGAAGTTTTTTAGACAGGTCGGTCATTTGTGAAAAATCTGCCGCACCTTTTTTGTAGATCCATTTCATGATCTGACGGGCACGAAATGGTTTCTCACCCAGACCTGCAAAAAACTTTTCCAGTCCCGTACGCGTCATGCCCAACAAATTCTGTTGCGACTTGTTCTCAGTAATCGGTGGATTACTTTCAACCTGGATTGGAATATCTATACTCATAAGACTTGGTGTGAATAGACCTGGAAGAGTTCAGTTTGGCTTTACAGTACTTGAATTAACGTGGGCACAATTCTGTAACCGGGAAAAAGTACGCGGTTTCGATTGCAGCATTTTCCAGACTGTCCGAACCGTGTACGGCGTTGGCATCAATGCTTTCGGCAAAATCGGCCCGAATGGTACCGGCATCGGCTTCTTGCGGATTAGTGGCACCCATGAGTTCGCGATTTTTTGCGACCGCATTCTTACCTTCCAGGACCTGAACCATAACGGGACCCGAGGTCATGAACGCCACCAGATCATTGAAAAACGGACGCTCTTTATGCACCGCATAAAAACCTTCCGCTTCAGATTTGCTCAAATGCTTCATTTTGGCCGCAACGATCTTAAGACCGGCGTTCTCAAAACGGGAATAGATCTGGCCAATTACGTTTTTGGCTACGGCATCGGGTTTGATAATAGAAATAGTGCGTTCAACAGACATGGGGGCTCCAATCTTGGGTATTAATTAAATAAAATGGCTAGCTCGGTCGAGTAATTTCGATCAAATAATGAGCAAATAAAGGGCGATATTTTACCCTGAAATGAGGTCGCACATTGAAGAACTTGGATCTGGCTGCTGCTCACACCAATCTCTACGTATATCGAGTGTGAATATCTCAGCCCTATCCTTATTAGTAGGGAAAGTGAATTATCCACTCACCCGGGCATTTGCCATCGAACCGAATTTTCCATCCGTGACAGTAAACCCGTGACACCAGTTATATTGGGTCACTCTTATTCTCTTAAAAAATGAGGATTACGTGAATAATCGCAACAAGGATTATTTCTGAGTTAAATACTGAAACTCTCGCCACAGCCGCATTCGCCGGTGACCTTGGGATTGCGGAATTGAAAAGCTTCGTTCAAACCCTGTTTGACGAAATCGATCTGGGTGCCAGCGAGAAACGGCAGGCTTTCGGCGTCAACAATGATCTTGATACCCTGATCTTCGAACACCGTGTCATTAGCCGCAATGTCTTGCGCCATATTAATGACATAGGCGTAACCGTTACAGCCGGTCTTTTTAACCCCGAAACGTAAGCCGAGGCTGTTCTTTTCTTGCTGGATAAAGCCTGCTACCCGCTCTGCGGCGGCCTGCGTGAGGGTGATCTTTTGTGCTTGGTTCATGGCTCTATTCTAACATTTTAGAGAGGTATGTATTTGTGAACGAGTGTGCATTTTGAAACAAATTATTGGGGCTGTAGGGCATTCCAGGCATCTTCCAGACTCAGCAATATGTGCAAATAAGGATATGGCATATCCAGCAACTCGCGTAAATTTTCCAGATCAAGTTTTTGTCCGATTTCTATGGATTTTGCGGAAACTTCGCGCGCCAGATATTCGGCGGCTGCAATCGCATACGGATTGCCATACACTTTGTAGTAGAGTCGGTGATTAGGCTGGTCGAAGATCAACTTGAACCATACACCCTGCTCACGTGCCCCGGCCGAACTCTGCTCGGTACGCGATAGCTCCACCTGCTCGTCAAATAAATGACGCGGATTGCTGAAGGCCTCGGAGACAAATGTATTATATTGCATACTCATGCGGCAAATGCCCGTATACGTCTGACCTGGGTTTGTATGACCTCGATGGCGCGCTCGATATCTGCGTCGGTGGTAAAGCGCCCGATACTGAAACGGATCGAACTTTGTGCAGATTGGTCATCACGACCCAGGGCACGTAACACATAGGATGGTTCCGCACTGGCCGAAGTACACGCCGAACCACTGGACACGGCCAATTCACACAAGGCGTACAACAAACTTTCACCTTCGATTCCATCAAAACTGACGTTCAAAATACCTGGCAATTGTTGCAGCTTGCCTTGCTCATCAAAACAGTTTTCAAAACCGTTGATCGTGATCCCGCCCAGCACTTTGATGCCGTGCAAAAGTTTTTGTCGTAATTTCAAAATATGCTGATTATCGTTTTCCAACTCTTGCCTGGCCAAGGCAAAGGCCTCGCCCATACCAACGATCTGGTGGGTTGCTAAAGTGCCTGAACGCAATCCGGCCTCATGCCCTCCACCGTGGATGAGGGGCTCAACTTGCACGCGCTGGGCGGCCCTGACATATAAAGCCCCTATGCCTTTCGGGCCGTATATTTTGTGTGCCGAGAAAGACAACAGGTCGACCGGGATCTTTTCTACATCCAGTACAATTTTCCCGGCACTTTGAGCGGCATCCACGTGGAATACGATCCCGCGCGTCTGACAGATCTCGGCAATTGCCTCAATATCCTGAATTACACCAATCTCGTTATTCACATGCATGATAGAAACCAGCACAGTATCTTCACGCAAAGCTTCGCGGAACTGTTGCAGGCACACACGACCATTGCATTCAGGCTTCAAATAGGTAACCGCATACCCTTCCGACTCGAGGTATTTGCAAGTATCCAATACGGCCTTGTGCTCGGTTCGGCAAGTCACAATGTGTTTACGCTTAATGGCTTGTTTATTATTATGATCAATTTCGGTGTGGTAATAGGCAACACCTTTTAAGGCCAGATTGTCCGACTCGGTTGCGCCGGACGTCCAGATTATGTCTTCGGCTTGTGCATTGATTAAACTGGCAACCTGACGTCTGGCCATTTCAATCTTGCCACGTGCCTGTCGGCCCAAATGATGACTGCTGGAGGCAGGATTCGCAAAACAACCATCAAGCGTCAGACAATGCATCATTTTTTCTGCCACGCGCGGATCAACCGGAGTTGTTGCCGCGTAATCCAGATAAATGGTTTTATTGTGACGACAATCGTCGGAAGTCGATGATTTTTTTGGCGATGAGCTCATGCAAAGGTATTAGTGTGATCTTTAGTTATCTGGCTGCTTATTATTCTGATTCAGTCGTGTTTTGACTCAGTTGTGTTTCCAGTTTATTTATCTTGTTCTCAATCGAAGTCAATATCCCTTGGACAATATTAACCTCTTTGTGTTCCAGTTCAGCACGGTAGATCATTCGTTTGATCTTGCGCACCATGTATTGCGGGTCTTGCTGAAACAGGAAGTCCACTTTATCCAGGAGCTTTTCCAAACGCGTGAATAAAAAGTTCAACTCACCGGCAGTCGCCGGCACGTCGTCCGGATGCATTGTATCGGTTTCAGGAGATTGCAACACTCTGCTCTTCACTGAATTCAAAAACTGCATACGCAGGGTATAGGCGTACACCTGCACGGCCATGGCCAAATTCAATGAGCTGTATTCCGGATTTGCGTTTATGTGGGTCAAATATTGGCAATGATCCAGTTCATCATTGCTCAGGCCACTCCGCTCACGCCCAAAAACCAGCGCAACTGGTTGATTTTCCGAGTATTCCAGCAATTTCTCAGCCGCTTCCACCGGATCCAGTTGAGGCCATCTGGACGCGCGTAAACGAGCACTCGCCCCAATCACCACACCACAGTCCGAGATTGCCGAGGCCAGGTCCGTATGCCGTTGCGCCCCTGACAATACATCCAGAGCGCCCGAAGCCAAGGCATGGGCATCACCATTGCGCGCCGAAAATTTACAGGGATTAACCACATGCAGGTCGGATAATCCCATGGTTTTCATGGCTCGCGCACTGGACCCTATGTTTCCGGAGTGAGTTGTGCCCACCAGAACGATGCGTACATTTTCAAGTGCTTGTGTAATCGCGTTATCAGTCAATTTGATCTGCTGCCTGGGATAGAAATACGGGTATAATTTTTAGTTAAACAAAGCGCATAAAAGCCGGATTAGTCAGGACTTTTTTGGTATTCTACTCGCCGCCCGACAACAAGTCAGCCGCAAGTGGAGATTAAACCCGATACTTCGGCTGAAAATAGCATCAGGCGTGTTCTTTTACAGTCTTTCCACTTACCCATGATCGCCCAGATTATGAACCCGGAGTAGCGCATGAGTACCAGCCTGAATATTGGCACCTTGAATGTAGCAGTACAGGCCGCCCGCAAAGCTGGCCAAGTGATCTACCGCTTCAGTAAAAAACTCGACCGCCTCAAAATATCAGACAAAGGCATTAATGAATTTGTTAGTGAGGCCGATCTGCAAGCCGAGAATGCCATTATCGAGATCATTCAACAGCATTTTCCCGATCATGCGATCCTGGCTGAAGAAAGTGGTGAAACACAAAAACCGGCAAGTGCCGATGGAAAATCCTATCGCTGGATCATCGACCCGCTGGATGGCACAACAAATTTTTTACACAACATTCCTCAATACGCTGTATCCATCGCACTCGAGGTGGATGGAAAACTTCAAGACGGGGTTATCTACAATCCGGTCAACGAAGAACTATTCACCGCTTCCCGAGGGCAAGGCGCGTTTTTGAATGACCGGCGCATTCGGGTCAGCCAAAACAAACAACTGGCTTTGTCTTTAATAGGTACCGGTTTCCCGTTTCATGCCAATCGCATTCAAATGGACACTTATGTAGAAATGTTCAAAGCCGTTATGGCAAAAACCTCGGGTATTCGCAGACCCGGAGCTGCGGCTTTGGATCTGGCGTATGTCGCTTGTGGCCGATTTGAAGGATTTTTTGAGATCGGTTTGAAGCCCTGGGATATTGCGGCTGGTGCTTTACTGATCCAGGAAGCGGGTGGCATGGTTACCGACTTGTCTGGCCGTGACACATACATGCAAAGCGGAAACATCCTAGCGGGTGGCATCAAAATTCACGCGCAACTGGAACGTCTGCTATCGCCCTACGCGCTTGGATTAAAAAAGAGTTAATTCAGCATGCGTTTGGCCACACTTGTCCATCAAACTCGCCAAACGGCAGCTCGCGTGGTGGACGATCACGCTTATTTGGCAACTGGTGATGCTTACCGGTCTGTGCTTGATATTATTGATGCGGGCCCTGTAGGTTTGGATGCATTCTCCGATCTCGACCGGCTAATCCAGGTTGAACTTAAAGAATGCAAGTTACTTGCGCCTATTCCGCGTCCGCGTTCCAACATTATGTGTCTGGGGCTGAATTACCTCGAACACGTGAATGAAAATTCTCGCATTATGGGACGCAAGGTGAATGCCCCGGAACACCCGATCGTTTTCACCAAAGCGCCTGGCAGTGTGAATTCACCCCAGGGAGATATCGTACTGGATACCAATGTCACTCGAAAACTGGATTGGGAAGTGGAACTGGCGGTGGTCATAGGTAAAGGCGGTAAAGGCATTCTTGCCAGTAACGCCATGCAGCACGTTTTTGGCTACACCGTTTTGAACGATGTCACCGCGCGTGACTTGCAACGTCAGCACAAACAGTTCTTTATTGGTAAAAGCCTGGATGGTGCTTGTCCAATGGGTCCTTTGATCGTTACCGCTGATGAGATCGGTGATCCACATGAACTGGACATTTGCAGTCGGGTCAATGATCAGATTCAACAAACAGCCAATACCCGCCAAATGATGTTTAAAGTTCCAGAGATCATCGAAATTTTATCTCGCACTCGTACTCTGGAAGCCGGTGACATCATCGCCACAGGCACCCCCAGTGGTGTGGGGGTTGCGCAAGACCCACCAAGATTTTTACAAGCCGGTGATATTCTGGAAAGCGAAATATCGGGTATTGGTTGTTTACGCAATCAGATTATTGCCGAATAATACATCCTCGATTGATTCACACTTAAGGCGAGTAATAAAACACTTTCCCTGCAAATGCTCTACTGATAATATGATTAGTCATACAAATTTGAAACTGCGCAAATTTTTACAATAATAATCCATTGAGTAGGCTGCTTGAATCACGCTGTTTACAACCCGCAACGCAAGATTGCAACCATCATGGCTGCCGACATTGTGTCGTACAGCAGCTTGATGCGTGACAATGAAGAAAACACCCTCAAAGAACTCAAGCTACGCCGCGCTATTTTCGAACATCTGGTGAGCGAATTTGGAGGTCGTAGTTTTGGCACGGTTGGCGACAGTTTCATGGCCGAATTTCCCAGTGTTTTGAATGCCGTGCATTGCGCAGTAAATTTGCAAGAAACCATGCGCCGGTTAAATACTGATCTCCCTGCTAACAAGCACATGCATATCCGGGTAGGCCTGAACCTTGGTGATGTGATCCAGCAAGGCGCCGACCTGTATGGCGATGGCGTAAACATTGCGGCTCGTCTTGAACCTCTGGCTGATCCAGGCGGGATCTGCATTGCCGGAAATGTCTATGAACAAGTACATCGTAAACTGAATTTGCATTACCACTTTTTAGGTTCGCAGTCTGTCAAAAATATCGATATGCCGATCACCGCTTTTAAAGTTCAAGGTACAGATTCTGTTAATAGTTCCAGTTGGTCCGACTGGTTACGTACACTTCGCATCAATCACGGCTTTCGTTATCAATCCTTACTAGTGATCGTCATGCTGTTGGCCATCCTGTTTTTTGCTCAAGAGTTTATAAACGACAAAGCAGTCCTTATTGCCACTAGCGCTACTGCAATAACCGGCGCCTTGATCTATATTTATTCCCGCTTTAAAAAGATTCGTACGCCTGCATCCAATTTATCCACGCTGGATGTGATCAATTCCGAATTGATTGAAGAAACCATCAAAATCGTGCAAACCCGGCTGGCCTACAATGGCTCGGAGCATGATATTGAAGCGAAGAATCAACGCAGTATTCCAGCAGTTGCCGTATTACGTTTTGCGGATCTTAGCCCCGAACACGATCAAGCTTATTTTTCCGATGGTCTGACTGAAGAACTGATCAATGTATTATCAAAAACCAATATGTTGAATGTCAGTTCACGTACATCATCGTTTGCTTTTAATCCGCAAGAGTATGACGCCAAATCTTTTGCCAAAAAACTGAATGTGGATTATTTTGTTGAAGGCAGTGTACGTAAAGTTCTCAACCGTGTGCGCATCAGTACACAACTGATCGAAATAAAAACCAATACAACCCTGTGGTCCGAAACTTACGATCGCGTGATCAAGGATATATTCGAAATTCAGGACGACATCGCCGGCAAGATCGCGGATGCCTTGCACATTAAGCTCAATCCCGAGATTGACAAAGAGTCCTTGACGGATAACTCCAGGGCCTATGATTTCTATTTACGCGGTCGGGCATTTTTCGGCTACAAAGGTATTGAAAATATCCGTTACGCCATTCAGATGTACACCATGGCGGCAAAGATCGACCCCAATTTTATACGCGCCTGGACAGACCTTGCCGAGACTTATGCGATCCAGGCCATTTTCTATGACGGTGGGGAATTATCCAAGCAAAAGGCCAAAGAGATCGCGGGTAAAGTGTTGCTCCTCGCGCCTGACCGGGCAGAAACCTACGTTGCTTTAGGCATGGCACATCTGGCCAAAGAAGAATACGCTTTGGCAGCCGGACGCTTTGAAAAAGCCATTGCAATCAATCCAAGCCTATACGAGGCCTATCATAATTACGCGCGCACCCATTACCATCAAGGCAATCTCAAAGAAGCCATTCGCTACTTTGAAAAAGCTGCCGAAGTCGAACCCGGTGATTATGAAAGCTACTCCCTGGCAGCACCCTTATACACTGCTCTCGACGATCAGTCGGCTGCACTGGAAACCTATCAAAAGGCCTATGCGCGTGTCGCAGCCCACATCAAAGATTACCCGGAAAATCAACGTGCCTACCAGTTAGGCGCCATCTGTTTATTAAAGCTTGGTGAACACGCAAAAGCCAATCAATGGGCGGAGCAAGCCGTAAATTTGGCACCCAATGACCCCGCCACGCGGTACAACACAGCCTGTTTTTATTCACTGGCGGGTGACCTGGACAAGGCCTTCAAGTATTTAAAAGACTCCATCTCGTCGCGCAGCTGGATCGAGAACGACCCCGAATTGGACGTCTTACGTGAAGACCCACGCTATACCGAAATAATAGACAGTCTGGATGCAAACCCTTAGTTTTCACAAATTTTCTTTAACGCATTTTTTCAATACCCTTACTCAAACTTCATGCTATATTTCAATATCTGGTATTAATTATTAATACCAATGAAGGAGTTTAGAGATGGGACAAACCACTGCACTGGTACAAACCCTGAAGCGCTGCCTGAAAGAACAAGGCATCACTTACGCGCAATTGTGCAAACCGCTCGATCTCAGTGAAGCGAGCGTGAAACGCCTGTTTGCCGAGGAAAGTTTTTCCATAAAACGTCTGGATAAGATTTGTGGTTACCTGGGAATGACGCTGGGTGATCTGATCACCAAAATGGAGCTACAACAAGAATATTTGAGTGAATTAACCGAAGCACAGGAACATGCCTTGGTAAAAGATGAGCGTCTGATATTGGTGATGCAACTGGTATTCAGTGACTGGACTTATAAGGACATCCTGCGAATTTTCACCCTGAGTGAACCCGAACTGATCCAATATCTGGTACAACTCGACAAACTTGGCTTGATTGAACTACTCCCCAAAAACCGCATTAAGCTTTTAACCGCACACAATTTCACATGGCGCAAACACGGCCCCGTACAATCGTTTTTTCGCCAGAATCTGCAAAGCGACTATTTCGATTCCAACTTTGACCAGGACGGCTCTAACTTAACCATGCTAACCGGCATGCTCAGCGCTGATGCCAGAGCCGAGTTTGATAAAAAGCTAAATGAATTTGCCAAAGAATT